>JAFXCR010000015.1 GCA_017516465.1 Ruminococcus sp. | reverse complement strand
CCTGAGGAGAGAGAGCGTGGTATCACAATCAATACAGCTCACGTTGAGTACGAGACAGATGCTCGTCACTATGCACACGTTGACTGCCCCGGACATGCTGACTACGTTAAGAACATGATCACAGGTGCTGCTCAGATGGACGGTGCTATCCTCGTTTGTGCTGCTTCTGATGGTCCTATGGCTCAGACAAGAGAGCATATCCTTCTCGCTCGTCAGGTTGGCGTTCCTGCAATCGTTGTATTCATGAACAAGGCTGATCAGGTTGACGACGAAGAGCTCCTCGAGCTCGTTGAGATGGACATCCGTGACCTTCTCTCATCCTACGATTTCCCTGGCGACGATACACCTATCATCAAGGGTTCTGCTCTCGCAGCTCTTAATGCTCCTGATGATATCAATGATCCCGCTTACGCTCCTATTATCGAACTCATGAACGCTGTTGACGAGTACATCCCCAGCCCTGAGAGAGACGATGCTAAGCCTTTCCTTATGCCTGTTGAGGATACTATGACAATTTCTGGTCGTGGTACTGTTGTTACAGGTAGAGTAGAGCGTGGACGTCTTAACGTTAACGAGCAGATTGAAATCGTTGGTCTTTCCGATGAAAAGCTTACAACAGTATGTACAGGTCTTGAAATGTTCAGAAAGACTCTTGACTTCTGTGAAGCTGGTGATAACGTAGGTGCTCTCCTCCGTGGTATCACAAGAGATCAGGTTGAGCGTGGTCAGGTTCTCTGTAAGCCCGGCTCAATCCAGCCCCACACAAAGTTCTCTGGTCAGGTTTACGTTCTTAAGAAGGAAGAAGGCGGACGTCACACTCCTTTCTTTAACAATTACAGACCTCAGTTCTACTTCAGAACAACTGACGTTACTGGTGTAGTTACACTTCCTGCTGACAAGGAAATGTGTATGCCTGGCGATAACGTTACAATGAACGTTGAGCTCATCACACCTATCGCTATCGAAGAGGGACTTCGTTTCGCTATCCGTGAGGGTGGTAGAACAGTTGGTTCCGGCGTTGTTACAGCTATCAACGAATAATTCGGTGTTGCGTTAACTAACGTTTGAAATGCACAGGCGGTTTGGATTACTCCTTACCGCCTGTCTTATTACACCTGCACTTCAATTCACTAATATGATAAAGGATTATAATATGGATTTTATTCTACAGACAAATAACTTGTCAAAAAGTTATAAAAAGAAAGTAAATGTACTCGATAACGTGTGCATGAATGTTCCGGTTGGATCTATTTATGGATTCGTCGGCAAGAACGGTGCCGGAAAAACTACTCTTATGCGTGTTATCAGCGGACTTAACAATCCCACAAGCGGCACTTATTCACTTTATAACACAGACTATAAAGACAGTAAGATAGGCATGGTCAGAAAAAAATTCGGTGCAGTCGTTGAAACACCGTCAATTTACCTCGATCTGACCGCAAAAGAAAACTTACTGCTTCAATATAAGCTTCATGGAAAAGCCCCTGATGAGCTCAATGATCTTCTCAATCTCGTTGGTCTGCCGAATACAGGCAAGAAAAAAGCAAGAGATTTCTCTCTCGGTATGCGTCAGAGACTCAGTATCGCTTTTTCTCTTATTTCCAACCCGAACTTCCTCATTCTTGACGAACCTATCAACGGTCTCGATCCGGAAGGAATCGTTGAAGTCCGTGAGCTGCTCCTTAAACTCCACAATGAACACGAGATCACTATCCTGATATCAAGCCATATCCTCGATGAGCTGTCAAAACTTGCTACTCATTACGGATTTATTGACGGCGGTAAGCTCATAAAGGAAATGAGTGCCGAGGATCTTGAAAATGCCTGCAAAAAATCCATGCATCTTACAGTCAATGACACAAAATTATTTGCTGAGATTATGGAGAAATTGAATCTCAACTATACTATTATTTCTGAACATGAGGCTGAAATATATTCTGATACAGAAGTTACTCCCCTCGTCCTTGCTCTTAACGACAACGGATGCAATGTAATTTCTATGACACAAAATAATGAGAGCCTCGAAAGCTACTTCATTAAGCTTATCGGAGGTGCTCACAATGCGTAATTTACTAAACGAATCATTCTCACGTCTTTTTAAAACAAAAAGCTTCAAGGTTTGTCTTATACTCGTAATATTAATACCAGTTTTTATAATTTCCGTTTCAAAATATCTGTCCACACGATTCGTTGATGATGTCGAAGTTGACATGACAGCAGACAGCTGCTTATTCTTCATGTTAGGTATGCTTCCACTTTTCATTGCGATCTCCCCCGGACTTTTCATTGCAAAGGATTTTCAGCAGAACACTATCCGCAACAAGATTATCAGCGGTTATTCAAGAACTGCAATCTATATGGCAAACTGGATAACATGTTCTTTTATCACTCTGCTGTTCCACATTATGTCAACTATTGTCTCAGTAGGAGTGGCTGCTGTTTTATTTGATATTGGTGACCTTTTCACAAAAGTAAATCTTTATTACTCACTTGCCTGCATACCAGTGCTTCTTTCGTTTAATTCAATCACAGTTGCTATGACAATGAGTATAAGAAATACTGCCGGAGCTATTTTCTCATACTTCATTCATGAACTCAGTGCTATGTTCACTGGTATAATGCTCTTGATAAAAAACAAGACTGTTGTAGAGTTCCTGAACTACTTTATCCCAATGAGTCAGCTCAGTATTATTCAGTCCCGTAATTCTTATGGTGGCTTTGCAATGATGATGGAGGATATAGATGTCCTTGATATAGCTGGATATGCTATTCCAAAGGGATTTGACGCAGTTGCTCTCCCACTCTATGCTGCTATTCTTGCCGCGGCTGTGACTGCCCTCGGTATCTGGCATTTCAATAAAAAAGATATAAAATAACAGTGACATTCTTAAGGAGAATTTATCCTCAAACTCTTTAATTAAGGAAATACCGCACAAAGACCGACTAACGGCTTTGTGCGGTATTCTTTTATTTATATTCTTCGGATTATCAAACAGGTAATATTATCAATACCGCCTCGTGCAAGAGCAAGTTCAACGAGGTGCTGTGCAGCGAATTCATCGTTATATTTTGTCATAACCATGAGAATCTCCTCATCTGTACACATATCCGTCAGACCGTCACTGCAAAGGAGAAGCTGTCCTCTGCTGATATCAAGAGGCTCATACGCAAGAGCCTTCAAGCCAATATTTCTGCTGTCCACGCCAAGGAACATTGTGATCTTATGAGCGTCCGAACTCATTTTTGCTTCCTCTTCGGTGTATATATTCGCCTTCAGCTTCTTCATAGCCAGCGTCTGATCCTCAGAAACCTGACGTATACCATTCTCATCAATATAGTAGATTCTGCTGTCGCCTATGCTGAATGTATACGCAAGATTTTCCCTGACGCACGCCATAACAAAGGTACTTCCGCTGAGTTCAGCCTGACGTTCCTCTGTCATACGGCAGATTCTGTTGTTTGCTTCGCAGGAATATTCATTTACCACAGTATGAAGCATTTCCGGAGAAGAGTTCTTGATTTTATCCGAAAAATCCTTCATTGCAAGTACGGCAAGCTCAGATGCGATATCCCCGAACTGTTCTCCACCCATACCGTCACAGACTCCGAATACATAACTGTCCGAATGGCTCAGAACACGGTGACCGCAGAGATTTTCCGCCTCACGGATTCCGAGTATATCAGCATAAAAGTTATCTTCATTAGCAGTTCTCACCTTGCCCTTATTGGCAGCAATGCTCACAAAGACAGGAAATCCTGCCGCATATTTCTTTGTTTCTCTCATATTATCTCCTCATAAGACACGATTTATTGCTTTTCCTTAAGCCATTTCTTCAGCGTCATAGCCTTTTCCTCAGAATCAAGTTCCGATTTATATGTACAATATCCAAGCAGAAGCGTTGCATCTACTCCATTAACAAAGCCATCTCCGTTTATATCTGATGCTTTGATCTGTTTTTCAGAAAACGAGCTTTTCTCTGCACTGATAAGAGTATATTCCTTGAGCAGCAAGGAAGCATCAGATTCAGTTATTACACTGTCGCCATCTACATCGCCAAGAGAATATGCAGAGCCGGATTTTCTGTTTCTGTTATTATCATCGTTGTCATCTTTTCTCGTAAGTAGGAAAATAATTATTGCAATTACCACAAGAATCAGAATAATCATTATACGCTTTGACGATTTTCTTTTTTTCTCCCTCTTAAAGTGGGATTTATGAAATTCCAATTCCGGCTCCAACGGGATTGAACGTATATCCAATTTGTCACTTGGCTCCGCAGAATCTGCATGGACTGTATTATTTTCAGGAAGCTTTCTTACAGGAACAGGCTGAAAATTCCCACTGCCGGATGATTCCGAAGCATCTGCATAAACAGTGTTGTTTTCAGGAAAAGTCCGCATACCGTCTGGTATTCCTGCACTTCGGCAAGCCCTGAGATTTTCAAGATCACGGAGCATTTCATCCATATTGTTGTATCTCATTGCCGGATCATATGCACACGCCCTGAATATTATCCGTCCGAAATCAACAGAAGCATTTTTCGGAAGCTTAAGCAACTCACCGTTCATTCGTCTTTCAACTGCCTGCTCTGTACTGCATTCTTCCTCAAACGGGAAGAAAAAGTCGTTCATAAGTTGATAAAGGCACATTCCGAATGAATATATATCAGCTTTATCAGTATATTCAACATCTCTGGTATTTATTGAATTGTATATTTCCGGAGCTATATATCCGGCTGTTCCGGAAGCTGTACGCAATGATTCTTTTGAACCAGAGATATTAAAATCGCCAAGTCTAAAGGTTCCGTCCGGTGCCGCAAAGAAATTTGACGGCTTTATATCACGATGATGTATTCCCAGCTTATGTGCAGCATTAAGTCCTCTGCCTATATCAGACGCCAGACGCAGAATATTATCTTCTGTCGGATTGAATCCGCCTTTTTGCATAAGTGCAGGAAGCTCCATAAGATATTCAGTGCGTATCAGCAGTACATATCCGTTCATACAGCTGAGTGGAAGAATATCCTCGTCAAGATATCCGGCGATATACGGACATTTTATAAGCTTGTGCATCACCATATTCTCTTTAATAACTTCCTGCCGCATTTCCTCCAAAAGAGCCTTTTCCTGCTCCTCGCTGTATGTTATATCATCATTGTCAATCACAATCGGCTGTATTTTAAGAGAAGAATAGTCAATTCTCTCCGATTTCACTGCTTCAATTCTGTAAACTTCACTGTGGACTCCTGATTCAATTTTATCCTTGATATACCAGCTCCCCCATAGCGGCTGAGGTATTTCATCAATAATTGCTCGGAAATCAATCATAAATCTTATTCATCCCCTTATTATTAAGTTATCACGAAAAACACTTTTTATATATTATATCACATTTTCTCCTGATAATCAACCCTGATAATATATCAATTCACGATTTTAAGATAACACCTTAATTTCATTTACTTTCAGAAAAGTATCACAAAACGAACATAATAGCTTGTTATAATTTCATTGTAAAGTAAAGACATCCACAATTTCATATAAACCACCCTTAAAGGACAACGGCACCGGAATTTTCTGTGTGCCGTTGTTCTTTTTCACGAGAAGTCTGTTTTCAGTTTTATACACAAAAACAAGTCCGGAAATTCATGTGTTATGCAAATTGACATCTCAAACTATCTATCATATAATAAGTATAAGGAAAGGTGTACCTTTTTTCATACACCTGTAAACTCGAATCCCAAAATTAAGGAGGAATCATCATGAAAAAAACTAAAAGAATATTGTCCCTTATATCTGTACTGACCATATGCGGAGGTTCTCTTACTTCCATGTCTGCTTCTGCCGGTACTATATCGAAAACATACGAGGATTATGAGCAGTACCTCATTGACAGCGGTTATGTAAAAATGTCTTCTGCTCATCTTGCGTACGATAACGGACACCATGGCTTAATTCTTGATAACTCTCTTGAAGACAGATTTTGTGCATACTATAAACCGGTTTCTGACGAAAAAACATCCTATGTACGCACCTTCAGTGGAATACATGTAGATAAGACAGGATATGACTATATATACTTCCGGACGTCAAAGGAAACGGAGGAAAAACTTGTTACCGAACTTATTACTTCAATCGATCCGGATTTACAGTTGATTCTCTCCGGAATTAACGAATCCGGAGGCAGAAATTACCATATTTCTTATGGCATTGATTCATGCAGATACATGAGCGATGAGCTTATAAACCTGATATACAATACTATTGCAGAAAATAATCTTTTCATCGAAACATTCAAATATTACGGTCCGACCTTTAAGGCAGTTTATACTGTGGGTTCTCTTGATTACGCAATGTTTCCTGTAAAAAATCTCGAAGCTCTTGACGCATATCTGGAAGAAACAGGTGCCGGTTTTGAGTATATTCCGAAGGAGTATTCTAATTCCAAGGAATGCATTGAACGTGAAGGCCACAGCGAAACCGATGATTGTCCGAAGATAGAATGGGTATACTGTGATTTGAAACAGACAAAGGAGTATACTGAGGCAGAGTATTGGACAATCTGCAACGATATCGCACGAATCACCGAAGGTTTATTTGCTGTTTTTAGACCTGAAAAAGAAACACAGCCTATTGACACACCTGATTATTCTGTTGAAATGCACGCAAACGTCAAAGGCGATGCCAACGATGACGGAAACCTTGCTCTTTCTGATGCAATTACAATCATGCAGACGATAGGAAATCCAGACGTATACAAGCTTACAGCTCAGGGCGAATACAACGCTGATATCGCCGGAGACTTTGACGGTATCACCAACGCAGACGCTCTTGCAATTCAGAGAAAGCTTCTTGGCCTTGAATAAGTATAACTGAAAATAAATTTCAAGGAGGTATCACTATGAAAAAAACTAAGAAATTATCCGCAATGTTTCTTGCATCCGTAATCACAGCTGGTGCTGTTTCATCGCTTTCTGCCGGTGCTGATGAAGGAGCTTGTGATAAGGATGTTATAGCAGAAAAAATCGCAAACAGCGAATACTATATTCCTCTAAACGAAACCTATTATATAAACAATGTATATCTGACTAAAAGTGATAAGCCTGGCTCGTTTGGTACTTATGATTATATAGACATCGGATTTGGTCGGGCTGTATACTGCGAACCGAACAAAGTGAATATAAAAATGAATGAATCTGACCTTGATAAGGCTGAGACTATTATTAAGGAGCTTCTTCCGGAAGTTGAAATTTCCAAGTCGGAGGAAGCTAACGGCTTATGTTCTATAAGTATTTTCGGTTTCTCAAAGCAGGATAAAATTCCGTTTGAAGAATCCTATAAAAAAGAAATCAAATTTGAGCAGGCTGTTGAAATTTATAAAAAGTTAGGTGAGATTGCGGATATTCATTCTTTTAATTATGAAAAGAATCCTGTATTTGCATCGTGTGGTCAGACTTATATAACAGATTTCTTGATTCACCCTACGGATGATCTTGAAGAAATCGAACAGCTTGAACAGTATATAAACAATATTGACCTGAAATGTCATATTGAAAAAACACAGTTCAGCGTAGCTGTTATCCCGGACGAGGAAATTTCAACAGCTGATCTCGCTGCCCTTTCCAAGCAAATACAAGATGATTTAGGTTTTAATCAGTTTATATGGCATTACGCTTCAGGCGGTAACGAAAAAAGCACATTTATCGACCTCCACAACAACATCAAAGGCGATGCCAACGATGACGGAAACCTTGCTCTTTCCGATGCAATTACAATCATGCAGACGATAGGAAATCCAGACGTATACAAGCTTACAGCTCAGGGCGAATACAACGCTGATATCGCCGGTGACTTTGACGGTATCACAAACCTTGACGCTCTTACTATACAGAGAAAGCTTCTGAAGCCTGAATAATATATAAACGAAACGGTGCTTTTCAGCACCGTTTTTTCGTCTACTCAAATGTATATATTCTTATATTATTATTCTTGTCCATAGAATACAGATTTGAACCTACAACAACCGGATATCCGACATATCCAAGATCAGGATAAACCAGTCCGGAAGAATTTGCAAGGTCTATAACCATAAGATGATCGTTTTCATCAACGCAGTATATGGTATTTCCGATCACATTGATACACTTTGTATATCCGTCCCTTATGAGATAGTTGTCAGAGCCGTCGTAATTCATGGAATAAAGATATCTGTCATTCCTGCTGTGGGAATAATATATCCTGCCGCCTGATACACAGATATCAGAAACATTATCCTTTACAACAGTATGACCGCTGCCATCTACATTCATGACATCAAGTGAGAAGTTATTATTGTAGTTCACATAGAAGATTTTTCCGTCAGCAACATTCATATACCAGCAATGTACCTGCCTGAGACGTGTATACTCTGAGCCATCCGGTTTCATACGGCATATATAATTTCCTGTACCGTGATTATTGGGATCAGTCACCTCTGTAAAGTACAGCCAGCCGTCGTAATACGTCAGCTCATAGCAGTATGCCGGATTGAGTATGTTGAAGCCGTTGCCGTCCTTACGGATACTGCATATGTAATTTCCGGCACTCCAGTTGCAGAAGATAAGGTTATCTCCCACTACATTAATGCAGCTTGCTCTTGTATTGTATATCGGTTCTTTTACATCGTTTTTCACAGCATATATACATTCAGTCTCATCGGAGTAGTAGAGAGTATTTCCATCCGTTGCCGCATAACCGCCGTTTATGACATTTCCGCTTCCGACGCCTCTTGAGTCCATCGGAATCGACAATACCGTTGGCGATGTAGTTACCGGAGCCGTTGTCGTGGTCATCATGGCAGTAGTTTCGGCAATAGTGGTAGTTGTAGTAGTTTCAGTTGTTCTTGTTGTTATCTCTGTAACAGAGGTTTCTTCCGGCTCTATGGTTTTGTCAGGCTCAGTAGTTTCCGGTTCTTCCGTTGCTTCTGGCTCGACAATCACGGGAGTATCACTCGCTCTGTCTTTTTCTTCACTGCGATCCTTTACAAGAAAAACTACAAGTATAGTCAGTATCGCCAGCAGAATTACAATTCCGCACGCAAGGATAACCTTTGTCGCCGCTGAACTTCTGTTATCATAACTCTCCGGCTGAGGTATTGGTCGTGGTATAGGCTGAGGCATAGGCTGCGGCGGAACGTAAACCACTGGCTGCTGTACATGAGGATTAATATTTCCGTCTCTTACAGCCTTAAGATCGTTCAGCATATTGGTCATATTCTGATATCGGTCAGCCGTATTGAAAGCACAGGCTTTCAGAATCACCTTTGCGAATGCTTCTGAAGCGTTCTTTGGACGAGGAAGATTTTCACCGTTCATACGTCTTTCGATTGCTTCTTCCGGCAGACACATATCACCGAAAGGAAACTGATAATTATTCATTATGCAGTAGAGAGAAATACCGAAGGAATAAATATCAGCCTGCTTGGTATACCCGTCGCTTCCATATCGTGCGTAGTATATCTCCGGAGCGATATATCCTTCTGTGCCGGCAAAGGATCTCGTGGAAACGGATTTCTTGGAAATATTGAAGTCACCCAGCTTATAGGTTCCGTTGTCCGATACGAAGAAATTTCCCGGCTTAACATCACGATGAATAACGCCAAGCTCATGAGCCGCTTTGATTCCGCTTCCGATGTCAATAGCCATTTTCAGGACATTTTTTTCAGAAGTATCAAATCGTTTCTGTTTCATCTGTTTTTGCAGACAGTCAAGACACTCCATTCGTATCATGATATAGTATCCTATCTGCTTGTTGTCTACTATAAGCGGCTTGATACTTTCATCCTCATAAAGGACGATATTGGGCGATGAACGAAGCTTGTACATGATAGCGGTTTCATTTTCAGCTTCTTTGCGTTTTCTGTCAAGATATTCACGCCTTTTAACTTCATCGACATATATTGCATCGTCTGCAACAATAGGCTCTATCTTGAGAGCAGACACATCTGTTCTGTTTTCTCTTTTGGCTTCAATCCGGTAAACTACACCGGTTGCTCCCCTGCCAAGTTCTTCTTTTATGTACCAGTTATCCCATAGGGGCTGTTTTATCTGACTTCTGATAATTGCATGGATATCGCTCATATAGGCACCTTATTTCTTGTTTATACTGCTGTTCTGCGGAAAATAACTAAATTCACCGCAACAGGAACTACGAAAATACATATTTATTTTATTATAGCATATAATCATCGGTAAATCAAGACTTCCGGCATTGACTTTTCAAAAATACAGTAGTATAATTAAAAAAGATAAAACACACCGGAGGATATGATTAATATGGAAAAAGAAATTTACGCTGATTACGAGATAATTGACTCTCATTCACATATATTTCCTGCTTCAATAGCAGAAAAGGCAACAGTAAATATAGGAAAATTCTACGATCTTCACATGGATAACTGCGGCAGCTCTGAGGAGCTTATAAAATCCGGAAACAAAATAGGTACATCCCTTTATCTTGTATGCTCAGTTGCTACAACACCGCATCAGGTAAGCAACATAAACGAATTTATCGCTCAGGAATGCAGCAAATACAATTGTTTTTTCGGGCTTGGAGCCGCACATCCGCTTTCAGAAAACATTCAGGACGATATTGAACAGATAAAATCACTCGGACTCAGAGGGGTAAAGCTTCATCCTGATTTCCAGGCATTCAACGCTGATTCTCCCGAAGCTTTCAAAATTTACGAAATCATTGAAGGCTCCTTGCCGCTTCTGATTCACTGCGGTGATGAGAGATATGAATATTCCCATCCAGAAAGAATCGCCAATATTGCAAAGAACTTCCCAAAGCTTAAACTCATTGCATCTCACCTCGGAGGATATCAGCTCTGGGATGAAGCTCAGTCCTGTCTGCGTGGATTTGAAAACGTACGTATTGATTTGTGCAGTTCGCTTGCATTCATGTCTCCGGAAACAGCTCTTGAACGCATTCGTGGATTCGGAGCCGAAAACTGCTTCTTTGGTACTGACTTCCCGATGTGGTCGCATGATACTGAGCTTGAACGTCTGATGGCACTTGGTCTCAGCAACGAGGAGCTGAAAAGAATTCTTGCCGGAAACTTCCGTGAATTCATGAATATCTGACCACATTATTCTCATAATATTTATGATGTTAGCCTCTGATAACAACTTTTTCAAAAATTTTTCAAAAAAGTTCGTCTTTTTTGCCCTCTAAAGTCACTTATTAGTGAAAGCTTTCATCAGGCGGCTTCTCAACACCGTCTGAATCATCAAAAAAAGAGGGTGAGACTATGCTTGCCAATACTAAGACAAATCCCGGAGGTGACCTTATCATTTTTGCATTCAATCATAACAATATATCATCTCAGGATGTAGGTGAGGTCAATCTGCTGATATCCACCTGCAGCACCTCCAGAGACAGTCTTGAAAAACTGTATATCATGTTCAAATCTACTGTTTTTGCAGTAGCTTATGGTATTACAGCCGATTATCACCTTTCAGAGGACTGCGTCGCAGAAACCTTTGTAAGACTAACTCAGGTGAAAAATTTCAACCCGCATAAGGGTGACGGCAAGGGATTCATCATCACAACCGCACGCAACGTTGCATCAGAGCTTCGCCGGCGCTATAAAAAAGAAATCAACAGCTATATAATCCAGAGCTACGGCGACGCTGAAAAAACTGTCGAGGACAGTATTTATATAAATCAGCTTTTAAAGCATCTGAATGACAAACAGCGGCAGATCATTATCATGAAATGCTGTGCTGAAATGACGTTCAAAGAAATTGCAAAAACTCTGAAATGTCCCGAAACTACGGTTAAATCAAGGTACAAACGTGCAATGAATATTTTACAGGAAAAGGCAGGTGCAGACAAGTGAAAAAGAATGACTTCAATTCAAATCAGGAATTTGAAAAATTACTGAAAGAGAAAATGAATGAACTTTCAACCTCTGTGGATTGCTTTAACAAAATTTCCGCAAGAGCTTTTCCTGAAAAGGATTCGGATTTTTCCGACTGCGGGCTTACCGTAAGCGACCTTGAAAACGTAACGGGAAAACGCAGATTTCCTCCTGTATTCAGATGGGTGTCTGCGGCGGCGGCTATCGTCCTCTGCATAGGCGTAATTCCCAAAACCGCCATCATAAACAGTCTGCGTGACTCCGACTCAAGTTCCTCAGAGGTCACAGATTTCTCCGGACTCCTCAAGGAAATTCAGGAGGAAACAGAATCCGGAAGCTATTATATCGAAAATATGCCTCTGAGCGACTACATCAGCCGTGATGTTCTTGTTACACCTCTTTACAGCTGTCCGTTCAGAAAAAGTACATCTGATATGAATGTGCGGATATTTACAAAGATTGTCGGCGGACTCAGAACAAATCAGGTATATGCAGTCCAGTATCATGATACCTACTCCGAAGAAAATATTGTTGCTGTGGCTGAAACCGGAGTCAGCTTTTCTTCAGATGAAGTCTCTACTACTGCGATGTTCTCTACCATGTTCTTATATGAATATGGCAACCTCGATACCGTAGCCGCTTCATTTGAATGTGATTCTGACGGTATGCTTACCGATAAAGATGGAAATCCTTTATCAGTTGCTGGCTTTTCAAACATCTCATTATATAAGGAAGGCAATACCACATCAACGATACAGACAGATGTAATCTACTACCGCTATAATTACGGCGGCGATTACTATTACGATATCATGTATACAGATGGCGATGGTGAAAAAATGCCCATCGAAAGGGATTCATGGGAAAATGTCTTTTACAGTGACGGTCCGGTTTATATATCGCTTGAATCACCGGAAGTCATGAACAAAACTGAAATTTTCTCAGAAAGCTATGAAACAGAAAGCGACGTCTGGTACATCACCCCATGGTCTATATATCCATGGAATCAGGCATCTCCGACAGAGGAATATACCGTCGAAGTTCACAACAGCTACGAGACAACCGGCGAGATTCTCAACCAGATATCTTTACCATACGACGCATCATTCCAGCGCAGACTCCGGTTATATATCGGTAAAAAAGCTCCTGTTGCATTCTCTCTTGAAGAAGCCGAAAACAGCAAGACATATTATAGTACAATGGAGCTTACAAAAGCAGACGGTACTGTCGATATTGATGACACATTGGCAAGATTCAACGATGAACTGACTCAGCTTGAACTTGAAGAAAAAAAATCAACTCTGACTGACGCTAAAAAAACTGCCTGCGAAATTGAAAAACAGAAACTACTCACTGAAATCGAAAACCTTGAGCTTGATTTTAAGTTTACCAAACTGGCTATGGGCTCAAAATATGAAGAACAAGAACGCCAAAAGGTTGAGGAAGCAGAGCGAGAGCGACAAAAGGCTGAAGAAGCAGAAAGAAGTCGGGAAGTTTCAAAAAATGAATCAAGCCAACAGAAGACTTCTGAACAACAATAAACAGAACAGATAACCTTATCGGTAACCCGCTTACCACAAAAGAAAGTTCAATAAACATCCCCCTAAGATATTATCTTAGGGGGATAAATTTATACAAAACGTATTTTATATCTTCTGAGCCAGTAGTCAAGCTGCGTGAAAAATGCTATCGTCTGCGGCAGATTCATCAGCTGGCCGTACCACTGAACATGGTCGTCATGCGTTAGAAGCTTTTCCAGTGCCGGACGGCTTACAAGCTCCGTCAGCGGACTGTCTCTGTCATCAAGGATACTGCACAGCTTCGATGTAACTGCTTCCAGAAATGCCGGATTATGCGTCTTGGGATACGGACTTTTCTTGCGGTTAAGAACCTTTTCCGGCAGCCATTCCTTCATTGCCTCACGAAGAAGTCCCTTTTCCTGTCCGTTGTGATCCTTGTACTCCCAGCACACATTGTAGAGATACTCCGCAATACGATAATCACAGAACGGCACCCTGACTTCAAGTCCGCTGAACATACTCATCCTGTCCTTGCGGTCAAGAAGATTCTGCATAAACCAGCTGAAATTAAGCTGCGTCATCTCTCTCATCCGTGATTCAAGCACGTTTTCGCCATGAAGCTTCACTGCACTGTCGGCTGTTTTTCTATACGCACTGTATACATAATCATCAGCGTCAATTTTCCGGATATAATCCTCACCAAGAAAAGTCCGGCGGTATGCAGTACTCTGCGCCCACGGAAAACCATCCGTCATGCGGATATCCTTGTCACGATACCACGGATAGCCACCGAATATCTCATCGGCACACTCGCCGGAAAGAGCAACTGTTCCGTATTTTTTAATCTCACGACATAGTAAAAGCATGGATGCGTCAACATCTGCCATTCCGGGAAGTCCTCTTGCTTCAACTGCTTCATCGAGAGCATTGACAAGCTCCGGCGTATCGACTACAAGCCAGTGATGATCGCTGCCAAGATATTCAGCCATGCACTTTATATATTCGGGATCGCTGTTCGGCTGAAAATGGCTTTTCGTGAAATATCTGTCGTTATCACGATAATCAACGGAAAATGTACTCAGCTTTTTTCCCTGTTTTCTGAATTCATCCGCCGCAATGCTCGATATCAGGCTTGAATCAAGACCGCCCGAAAGAAATGTACACACCGGAACATCCGACACAAGCTGACGGCGTATCGAATCAAGAAGAAGCTCACGGACGTGCTCGGCTGTCTGCTCAAATGTCTCGTCAAGCGGATAAGCACGAAGCCGCCAGTATTCCTCAAGCTTCAGCCCACGCTCGCTGTATAATCCTCTCCAGCCTGGTAAAACTTCCTTTACTCCCCTGACAACGCCGCATCCGGGAGTTCTTCCGGGAGCCATAAGTATCAGCTCTGCCGCACCATTTTCATCTATTTCATGCGGAATATCTGGGTGTTCCAGCAATACCGGAAGTTCCGATGCAAAAATCAGCTTATCTCCGGTATCATAATAAAAAAGCGGCTTTACACCAATCCTGTCTCTCGAAAGAAAAACACTGTGTTCGTGTTCGTCATAGACGACAAATGCGAATATCCCGTTGAAGCGGTCAACGCATGATTTTCCCCATTTGATGTAGCTTTTCAGCACTACTTCCGTATCAGAATCAGTCTCAAAAGCAAAATCCGTCTCAAGTTCTTCACGAAGTTCACTGGTATTGTAAAGCTCGCCATTATAAACGATGATGTAATTTTTTTCTCCGTAAGAACAGCTCATCGGCTGACGTCCTCCGGAAATATCAATAACCGCCAGTCTTGTGTGAATAAGTGCAGCCTCACGGGTAAGAACAATTCCACGCTGGTCGGGACCACGATGTATCATTGCCCGCTGCATTTTCTCGTATATCTTCATGTCGCTGCGCATATCCTCAGAAAAGCTTATAGCTCCTGCAATTCCGCACATACTATCTCCTCCGTAATCTGGTGTTGCACCATGCAGACCGGTGCCATACAAAGTATATGCGGAAGCAGTCAGAATTATGAATCATACCAATCCTTTTAATTCCAGCAGACAAAAGTCTGCTGGAATTTAGCTGTCAATGACAGCGTAAAGGATTGTATGAGACGGTAATTAGTGCAGCTAATTGCAGCCTGCTTTGCAGGCGTACCCAATAAATTCTGTGTATACAGGATTTATTGGGATTAGTATCAGTTGAGTGTTACCGGCAGACCGTTTATCTCAATTGTAGGATCGTCAATGTCGATAAGAAGGCATCTTCTGCCGTCAACAACACTTGTGCGTACCTTATCAGCAGCAGAAGGCTTGATGTTCACGGTGATTCCGGGCGAAGAAAGAACTGTCTTTGTCTCCACAAGATTCACAGCAGTAAGCGGAGCATTTCCGCAAACCTTCTCATACACAGGCTGAACCATATCGACACGCTCCTGCGGCAGACCGGCGTCGATAAAGATATCCCTGAGAACAGTCGGCTCGATAACTGCTTTGTCGGTTTCATCCTTGCATTCCTCGACAACATCGCTGATTTTTTCGTTCACTGTTTTTATGAGCATATAGTCAAGATCATCGCCGGCAACGCTTTTGAGAATGCTCTGGAAATTAGCCTTTTCGTTATCTGCCGACATCACGAAATTACAGCCGAGAACGTTCTCAACAATCGAAATATCGGGAGATTTCGCTGATTTTGTGTAGTACATGACATGATTAATATCACTGCTTCTGTTGCTGAAAACAGGGAACAGAAAACCATCTGAAGGCGATTTGCTTATAATAAGCTCGGTATTGACTTTCTTGGTGATCTCGTTGTTGAAGGAATCGAAAATAAAGCCGTCACTTCCGGTATTTACAGGGCAGAGTGCAGTAAGTATGTAGCGGTAGACCTCATCTTCACCGTCAGAAAACTCGTCGTTTTTGTCCTTGCGTCTGATCGTGTATGTACAATATGCGGTAAGTACGGCAAAAGGTCCTTCACATACTCTGTTATTTGCAATGTGATTGAGGAAATCCTCGCAGACCGTTTCATCCTTCAGCTCGGATTTAAGAAGTGTATACAGGATATTCTGCGGTTTACCTTCTTCATACGCTTCGTTAGGGAATTCATACTCCACAAAGGACTTTCCAACGTTGGTGTTGAGAACTTTTTTGAGAGTTTCCTCGTAGACATCGTGCTCCTCAACGGACATGGTGAGACATGAATTTATCTGGTGACAGCGGAGATTCTTCTCGGCATCAATGAAGCCTGTAAGAAGCCTTTCCATGATGAAAAATCCGCTTTTATCTGAAAAATTCTTTTTTATTTCTGCTGTTTCCTTTTTATTCATTTCTGGTATTCCTTTCTTTTAATCGGTTATTTTATTATACATCATTGTCGGATTTTTTGCAAGCAGAATTTTCTGCTGAAATATAGAATATACATAAAAAAAACGAAAGGATGTCTCCATGAAATTTTTATTATTTCTGCTTTTGCCGCTTATTTTCTGCTCATGCAGCACCCACGTCAGCGAAAATTCTGCCATTTCAGATATTCCAGCAACAGCCTACATTCAGGATTTTGAACAGCTTCACATGGATGTGCCGGAAGGATATGTTCCGCTGAACTTCAGATATCAGACCGGTCAGTGGTTTCCCTATATGCAGTACGAGGAGTATATGTACGGCAAGTCGGCAGAGGAATTCCGGAGTGCTGTCCGTGACCGCTTCACACAGGCGAAAAACAACGGAATAAACACCATATATCTGCACATTCACCCTTGTGGCGACGCTTACTATGAATCGGAGATCTTCCCGAAAGGCGTTTTCCTTGACGGCAATTACGATCCGCTTGCGATCATGCTGGAAGAAGCCCACAAACTCGGACTTTCGGCACATGGCTGGCTGAATCCCCTGCGCTGTCAGACTGCTCAGCAAATGGCGGAACTTCCGGATGATTTCATCATAAAAAAGTGGACTGAGGATAAAGAACATCCCGTTGCAAAGCTTGTCGGCGACCGCTGGTATCTCGATCCGTCATACTCTGAAACGGCTGAACTTCTCCGCAGCTGTGTGACGGAACTCCTTGAAAATTATGATCTGGACGGAATCCACATTGACGATTACTTCTACCCCACAACGGACAAAAATTTCGACAAAGCGGAATTTCAGAAAAGCGGCAGAACCGATCTTGCACAGTGGAGGCTTTCCAACTGCACACGCCTTGTCAGAAACCTCTATGATTCGGTAAAATCTCATGATAAACGTATTCTTTTCGGCATAAGTCCTCAGGGTAATATCGAGGCAAATTATACTTCTCAGTACGCCGACGTGAAACTCTGGGCTGGCAGTGAGGGCTACTGCGATTACATCGTGCCGCAGATTTACTTCGGATTTAAAAATGCTTCGTGCCCGTTTGAACTAACACTGAACCGCTGGGAGGAGCTTCGTGGTGATAGTCGCGTAAAGCTGATAATCGGACTTGCCGCCTACAAACAAGGAAAAACCGATAAATGGGCTGGCTCCGCAGGAGAAAACGAATGGATAGACAATCCCGATATAATCAGCCGTCAGATTGAGCTTGTAAAATCCTCATCCGCAGACGGTTACGCCCTGTACTGAATCACAAATCTGCCAAATAAACTACGGTATTATTGTAGAATTACGCTATTGTAAAATCAATGCAGATATGATATAATATATGTAATATTCATAAGAAAGAGTGATTTTATGAAATGCGAATATTGCGGATATACGTTCAATGCCCCGAAATGCCCCAACTGTGGTGCATTTGCTCCGGCTGACAAAATAGAACCATCCGGTAATTTCACAACTGATCCGAAAAAAATAACCAATGATAATTATATACAGTACTACGCAGGTGTAAAAGTAAGATCTATTTTGCTATGTATTGTACTTTGTCTGATTACCTGCGGACTTTATCTGCTTATATGGATGTCAAACCTCAATGACGAATCAAACTTCCTCTCCCGTGAGCCCAAGCCGACAACCGGTACACCAGCTGTTCTTTATTCTATTTTCACCTGTGGAATCTATCTTTTATACTGGTCTTACATGCAGGGCGAAAGAATCGACAAGGCACGCATGATAAAAAATCTGCCGCCGACAAAAATGGGAATTATCTACCTTGTACTTATTCTGGTACCATATATAGGAGTTATTGTCTCATTCAGCCTTATGCAGAATGAAATAAACAAGCTTGCCGTATAAAAAACATTGCCCCGTAAAAGGGGCATTTTTGGTGTGTGATTCATATTATGAAGATGAATATATATAAATTAAAGAAAATTATAGTTGCACTTATTCTCGGAACAGCCTATTTTATTTTTGTAAAACTGACTGATCTTGGAATCCCCTGCCCCATAAATCTTATGTCCGGAAACAGAATTCAATGTCCCGGATGCGGTATCTCCCGAATGTTCATGCGGCTTGCAGAACTCGATATCGCCGGAGCCTTCCACTGTAATCAGGCGATTTTTTCAATGCTTCCGGTGTGGGGGATCTGCATTATACTCTGGCTTTTCGACAAAGGTGAAAAATTTCTGAAGGCTGTGGGGATAATTTCAGTTATTTTACTTATTCTGTTCGGTATATGGAGAAATTTACCCTAAATTATTGCAAATATCTGCAAAATGGTATATAATAGTAATGCAGCTTTTTTTAAGGAGATATTTAAATGATTTATAATAACATCATAGAAGCAATGGGACACACCCCGATGATCAGACTCAGCCGCATGAATAAACCCGGCAATGCCGAAGTTCTTGTAAAATTTGAAGGCCTTAACGTTGGCGGTTCAATCAAGACAAGAACTGCTTACAACATGATACGCAATGCTGAAAAGGAAGGAAAAATCAACAAGGATACCATTATAGTAGAGCCTACAAGCGGAAATCAGGGAATCGGTCTCGCTCTTGTGGGTGCTGTAAGAGGCTACAAAACTATAATCATTATGCCCGATTCCGTCAGCGAAGAACGCAGAAAACTCGTTCGTCACTACGGTGCGGATGTTATCCTCATCCATGACGCTGGAGATATCGGAAAATGTATCGAGGAATGTCTCAATACAGCTCTTAAAATGGCAGAAGAAAATGAAAATGTCTTTGTTCCGCAGCAGTTTGCAAATCCCAATAACATCTATGCTCACAAGTATCATACCGCTCTTGAAATTCTTGAACAGACAGCCGGAAGAATCGACGGTTTCTGCTCCGGAATCGGTACGGGCGGAACTATCACAGGTATCGGTGAAGCTCTCAGAGCACAGTACCCCGATCTCGAAATCTGGGCTGTTGAACCTGAAAATGCCGCTATTCTCGCCGGAGGAACTATCGGAACTCATCTTCAAATGGGTATCGGCGACGGTATTATCCCTGATATCCTCAATACAAAAATCTATGATAATATCTACATCGTAAGCGATGAAGAAGCTATTCAGACCGCAAGAGATCTTGCTTCAAAGGAAGGTATCATGTGCGGAATTTCCAGCGGAACTAATGTTGCTGCTGCTCTGAAATTAGCCGAAAAACTCGGCGAAGGAAAAACTGTCGTGACTATCCTTCCGGATACAGCAGAACGCTACTTCTCAACACCGCTTTTCTTTGACTAAGTTGCAATCATTGGTGATTGGTATAATACTGGGTTTCCAAAGGGTTGATAACCCTTTGGCGAAGTCCAGAGGCAGCACCTCTGGTGGAGTGTGGGGTAAAACCCCACATAAAGCGCTCTGCAAGAGAGAGCAGCTCCTTACAACAAAAAACATGGACGACCGTCAGGTCGTCCTTTTTTACAACTAATATATCATTCACCATGAATAAGCTTCCACAGTTCCAAGCCAGTTTCCTGAGAAACTCCGGCAGCGGCTGCGAGTTCTTCCAGTGAAGCATTACTCAGATTTTCCTTTGTCTTATACTTCATCATAAGCTTTGCCGCCTTTTTTTCACCTATTCCACGAACTGACGTCAGCTCCGAGACATAGGTTTTCTTTTTATGTCTTGAATGCATAAAGCTTACGGAATATCTATGAACCTCATCCTGTATCCTCGTCACGAGGTTGAACACAGATTTCAGCTCGTTTATCTGGATTTCCCGTCCCTCAGCAGCGATTGCTCTTGTCCGGTGCTTATTATCCTTGACCATTCCGAAAACAGGAATATCCAGCCCAAGCTCACGTATAATTGGCTCAACTGCGTGAACATGTCCCTTTCCGCCGTCAAGAAGTATCAGATCGGGAGTGCGTGTGAAATACTCATCGCCCTCGCCGGAAACAATATGCATTAGTCTGCGCCGCAGAACCTCCTGCATACTGCCGTAGTCGTTCTGATACTGCTGTTCCTTTATTGTGAACCGTTTGTATGCCTTTTTCAACGGTCTGCCGTCTTCAAATACAACCATTCCGGCTACCATTGATTCTGACGACAGGTTTGAAATATCATACGCTTCGATATATTTCGGAGTTTTTTTCAGTCCCAGACTTCGTCCGAGCTGTTCAAGAGCTATGACTTCCCTACCGGTACGATTGTTTTTCAATGCGGCATACTCGGCACTGTTGTTTTTCGCAAGACGCAGAAGCTCCGACTGCTTTCCCTTCTGAGGAACATGGAATTTCACTTTACGTCCGGACTGCCTTTCCATCAGCTGCTCCAGAAGCTCCGATTCTGCCGGCAGACGTTCAACAACAACTGATTTTGGGATATCGTTTCTGCCGTAGTAGAACTGCATCAGAAAGGAACTGAGAACATCTTCTCCGGAATCAGGCTTCTCAAACTCGAAAACAGCCTTGTCATAGAGCCGGCTTTCACGGTACATCAGTACGGAAATAAACAATATATCGTCAAATTCTGCGATTCCGACAACATCTGCGGACTCAACAACGCTGTTGATTATCTTCTGCTTTTCAGATGCTTTTTTCACAGCAATTATCCTGTCACGAAGCAGAGCCGCTTTCTCGAAATCAAGGTTCTCCGCTGCCTTTTCCATTTCCTGCTGCATACGCTCAACCGATTCGATACTGCCGTTTTTTATGAATTCCACCGCCTGAGCGACAGTATTTGCGTACTCCTCACGACTGATTTTTCCACGGCAAAGTCCCATGCAGTTCCTGATATGATAATTCAGACACGGTCTGCCCTTGCCGAAATCTCTCGGAAAAACCTTTGAACAGGTCGGCAGCATGAATACACGATTGGCTTCGTTTACGGCTTCCTTTGTGATAAATCCGCTTGTGTACGGACCGAGATATTTTCCGGCTTCCTTTGTATTCTTTTCCGTAGTTATCCTCGGAAATTCTCCGTCTGATATCCTTATATAATGGTATCCCTTGTCGTCCTTCAGCAGAATATTATATTTCGGCTTGTGCTGCTTGATGAGACTGCATTCCAGAAGCAGAGCCTCATATTCACTGTCGGTTACAATGAAATCGTAGTCGCAGACATTCGATACCATTGCCGCAACCTTCGGTGTATGATCTGGATTTTCACGGAAATAGCTGCTCACTCTGTTGCGGAGATTCTTTGCCTTTCCGATATAGATAATACTTCCTTCCTTGTTTTTCATTATATAGACTCCAGGCGAGGATGTAAGCTTCGAGGTTTTTTCACGAAGATAAGGAAGTCTCGGATTCATTTTTTCACCGCCTATTGTCTATCGAAATATTTTTTTCCTGCACTCGGTCTGAAATACGTTCTGATGTATCCGTCCTGTGAGAGAACGACAAATTCATTTGTCTCCTCAAGGTAATAAACGTGGTCTTTATCCTCAGATTCGAGCTTGTAAAGAGCGTCAGGATTGTTGATAACATCGCTTGCACCCTTTTCGTAATCCTCGGCAGTCCTGTAATCGAAATCGCCTTCAAACTCACTGCCATGCTTGCTGAAATGATCTTTCAGAAGTCTTTCATTCCTGAAATAATAATCAACGTAAGAAGCTGACGTTTCTGTGGGAGCTTCTGTTGCCTTTGCAGTCGTTGTAACCTTTACGGTTATTGAAGATTTCTTTGTTGTTGTTTTTACAGTTGTGAGCTTTGCTTTTGTTTTTACAGCCGTAGTTTTTTTCGTACTGATTGCAGTTGTAGTCTGTATTCCAGCGTCTTCTGCTGTCTGGACTGTCGTTGTAATTGTTGTAACTGCCGGTATATCAGAAGAACCGGAGGTCTGATCATTTTTATCAGATGAAAGATTGATTCCGAATATTGCACCGATCAGGAGAACAAGCACTGAAGCTCCTGACGCCGCAATTCCCTTGACTTTTTTACTCATAGCTTTACCTCTTTTACTTACAAATCAAGGGGGAATTATCCCCCTTGAGCTTCATTTTATTCATCAATATCTGCAGCTGATTTAAGAATATCAAAATAATTATCAACAGAATTATTTCCGATCAGGCAGCTGTCACTGATTATTTCACCTGTATATTCACCGTTGACGAACACATAGCACTGCTCATTTCCGGCATCCACAAGCTGATATACTATTTTTTCACCGTCATCATAAATATATTCGGCTGTAAACAGCGGATCCTTCAGCTCAGGAGAAATATCAGTATTTATTTCCTCAATCACATATATGGAGAAGGAGTTGTAATAATTGGTGAATGCTGTGAGAATATTCGCAATTCCCAACTGAATACTCTGTCCCTTATATGTACATTTTTTCTGTTCCTGATCAAGAGTGAATTCATATTTCTGATCGTTATATTCCACATTGAGAGCAACGATATCGTACAGACTCGGATTATAAACTGTTGTATTTATGAAGTCAATCGGATTTGAGTCGATAAAATCAACGTCATATCTGAAATACAGCTCTGTCTGATTCTTATCCTTTTCGTCTCCGTTATAAACGAGCAGATACGCATAGTTGAGGTCTCCGGAGAAATCTCCTGCGATAATATGACGTTCAGTGCCGTCCTTACCCTTTACTATAACCTCGGCATAAGGATCATCAAAACCATATTTTGACATATCAGTAAGATCTTCATCAAGCATCTGCTCTGCTTCAAGACGAGTCATAACGTTTATCATTGACGTTACAGCTGTTACATCAAGTTCAAAGAGCGAATATTCTTCAGGAAGACTCCATTTTGCACTCTCCTCATCGTAGGTGAGGTCACACACAATCTTTCCGTCTCTGATTATTGTAATCTGCGAGATATCGTTGTCGCCGTACTCGACAAGATGCTTCGACTTAAGAATCATCTTTTCAGTGCTGAAATTATTTCCGCCATCATAAACAGAAGCCACTGAGTATATTTTTGACTTTCCTTCAACCGTCACATAGTAGTATTCCTTTGTCGGGGAAACATTTCCGATATTGATGGTATAGCTCTGACCGCCGCCGCTTAAAGTAATCGTACTGGCATTTGCTTCGTCAAGACCATACGATTCTGGTGAACCAGTATGTGTATCCGATGCTGTGAGCGTGGAAAAGTATGTACACATCAGAATCATATAATCCTGATCCAGAACAAAATCCCCGCCGTCAGTAAGAACCCACTTTTTATCCTGAAGCTGAGCTGTATAACTTCCTTCCGGATTTTTTATTTCAATCTTGTCTATAACAGACGAATCAAAGCTGAACAGACTTAAATCTGCTATTTCGACTTCCTTCTGTTTTGTTTCTTTTTCCTTTTTGTCTCTGACCTTCAGGAAAACTCCCACAGAGACTCCTGCTGCTATAAGAAGTATCAGAAATGCAATAATATGTTTTTTCATTATTAAGCTCCTAAGTAGTTTTCGTCATACAGAGACATTTTTTTGCATTATTATGCGTGACGTCTCTTTAGCCATACAATAACACCAATGATTGCCACACAAAGCGGAACAATAACGGTGATTGCAATAGCGGTTGTAGCCTCATCTGCGTCCTTGAATGTCATTTTGTCAATAGCTTCCTTCTTAACATCTACACCGGCAGATATTTCTGTATCATAAAGCCATGTGTTAGAGAAAAGTGAAAGCATATTTGTTCCGCTTATTGAAGGAGCAAGTTTTTCTGAATCTATCATATCAGTAGTACCGAAGAGAATAACCTTGCTGTTGTTTGTCTTGTTAAGAGAATAGTAGGCATACGCAAGCTGCTCGCCGGAAAGCCTCTCAGCCTCTGCCGCAGTAAGCTTATCACCGCCCATAGCGATACTTTCAGTTGTATAGTCTGAATAGGTTGTCATTCCGTCAATTGTTTCGGATGATCCGGGAATATTCTCGATAAGTGAAGCACGCTCATACTCCTCATACTGCGGGAACTTATCATCAGGAATTCTTCCTACGCTTCTTGTGTTTGAGATACCTGCTGAAAGTCCTCCATCGTTGCAGAGAGTAATAACGTCTGTTGTAAGATCCTCCTTAAGATCTTCAGACGGAAGCATATAGTGTATTCTCATAATTTCAGGAAGCTGCTTGTTCTTTATATCATTAAGCATATTGATAGTATCTGTTTCCTTGATAATATTATAGTCCATATTAAGACCATATTCATAGAGAATCTCTTCTATATTGTCGAAGGTGCCTTCTGTATCACAGGGAGACATGAGGAAGGAAACTGATCCGGGATTTACAGGATTATTGAGATATCCTTTAAGAAGTTCCTTTTCATTATCTGTGATATCCTTCTGAGGACCGGCAACATAAATTATCTCAGCGTTTGAAGGAATCGCACTTGCTTCATCAAGGTTAAGTTCTTTAACATCATAGGTATTTGCCTTAAGATGGTCGGCATAATCCTTGTATCTGTCCTCTATTGATTCTTCTCCGTGTCCTGTAAGGAAATATACAGTCGGGAGAGAGCCGTTTGTAACGATCTTGATAGCATTTGTGATCTGTTCTTCTCCTGCATAGTCGGAGGTGTGGTTTACTTCATTGTAATTCTGGAAGATCATACGCTTATTGACCTTCTTTACGATATCACCGCATTTCACAAAGATATCTGCGGCTTCAATGCCGTGAATTCCCGTAGGATCAAGAACATCTGCAATCTCCGGATTATCATCAGGATCAACGCAGATAAGCTCAACGTTGTCGAAATCGTCAAGTCTCGTCATTGTATGATAGAGTGGCAGATATGTGGGATCCTCCTTAAGACCTCTGAGCTCTGCAAGGAAGTATATTTTTATATCCTTATCCTTGTTTTCCTCAAGAAGATCTACTGTTACAGAATCAAGAGTATATTTCTTATTCGGAGTCATATCGTAGAAATCATCGTAATAGCTGACAATAAGGTTTACCGGAACAAATACCAACAGAACAAGGAAAGCTACTACAAAGGCTATCGAACCGGAAAGATTAATTTTTTTCTTTTTTGCCTTATCAAGATTTACAGCTTCTTTTTTATTTTCCATCAAAGTTTACCCCCTCTTCCAGCGTCTCTTCTCAATGGAAATGTATGTCCACGCAAGAAGAACGATTATTGCTGATACAAAGAATATCAGATCGGAGCGTCTGATTACGCCCTGTGAAAAATAATGGAATCTTGACTGAGCCGCAAAAGCGATAAGTACAGACTGGATCTTCGGGAACTGGCTGATAAACGCAGTATAAGCGAAATCATCAAGGAAAAGGAATACGAACATTACAAGCTCACCGATTATAGCGGCAATGATCGAGCTTTCAGTGAAAGAGGATATCAGCATTCCGAGAGTAATGAACATTGTTCCCCAGAAGAAGAAGCCGATATATGCACAGATAAGCTGACTTTCGATAACGCCGCCGCCTTCACCGGCATAATGATCTGTGATGATCGGGAAGATAGCTGTTCCTGCAAGCATGAAAAGGAAAACTGTCACATTTGCAAAGAATTTTCCAAGGACTATCTTAAGAACGCTGACAGGAGATGTCATAAGCAGTACTTCTGTGCCGAACTTTCTCTCGTCGGCAAATGTTCTCATTGTAATAAGAGGAATGAGGAACATAAAGAAGAAAATTACATCATAGAATATACTTACAAAGGGAACAAGAACAGTGTTGCCTGATTCAAGCGAACCGATCTTGTTTGCGAATATGTAAGTAAAGAGAAGCATGAACAATGCAGTCAGTGCATAGGCAAAGGGTGTATAGAAAAAGGACTGCAGTTCCTTTTTGTAGATCGAAAACATTTATTTTTCCTCCTTTTCGCAGCTACTGATATCATCATTCTTTTCTTCGCTGTTTTCCGGAACGATTTCATCAACAAGATCCATAAGACTTGTTTTTTTGACAGGGCGGTTTATAAGCTCGATAAACACGTTTTCAAGATTAGGCTTGTCAGCATAAATTTCCATAATGCTGACTCTGTTTTTAACAAGCTCTGCCATAAGTCTGTTACGGATATCCTCAGCATTGCCGTCAAGAAGAACATCGAAGGACCAGATATCATTTCCCTCGTCATCAATGGAGATGATTTCCTTGACGCCGTCAGTAATCTCAATGATAGAAGCCGCCCTACTTTTAGAACCCTTTATTTTAATATGAAGGGTAAGGGTTGCATTGAAGGATTTTTCAAGATTTTCAATAGTATCAATGGCTCTGATATCACCCTTATTGATGATGATAACTCTGTCGCAGACCTCGCTCACTTCACTCAGAATGTGGGAGCTGAAGATAACAGTGTGATCCTTTTTCAAGCTTTTGATAAGCCTTCTTACTTCAATAACCTGATTCGGGTCAAGTCCGACAGTCGGCTCATCAAGAATAATGAACTTCGGATCGCCTAAGAGAGCCTGAGCGAATCCCACGCGCTGCTTATATCCCTTTGAAAGATTGCGGATAAGCTTGCCACTTACATCCTTAATGCCGAGGAGATCGGTCACACGTTTTATTTCGTCCTTACGCTTGCTTCTGGCGATACCCTTGAGTCCCGCACAGAATGAAAGGTATTCTGATACCTTGAGGTCAGGATAGACTGGCGGATTTTCCGGCAGATAGCCTATATTCCTTTTCGCCTTTACCGGATCTCTTTTAATATCCGTGCCATTGATGCTGACGCTTCCGTCGGACATGGGCAGAAATCCTGAAATCATATTCATTGTTGTGGATTTACCGGCACCATTTGGTCCGAGAAAACCAAGAATCTCATTGTCATTGATAACAAAGCTGATATTATTAACGGCTTTATTCTTGCCGTAATACTTAGTTAAATTTTCAATTTTAATCATGAGTTTCTCCTTTCTGAAAAATATAATCCCATACACGATAGTATACTATCATATTATATCAGAAAAACATAGATATAATGTTAACAGATTATGAACTAATTATTAAATCCAAGTACATTATTATGTCATGTATGTATTGAAGCAGATAAATCTTATATCCGCTTTGTGTATATTTAGTGAAAGTTTACTGAGTATGAGGTGAATTTTCAGACATTTAGTTAAATATTGATATCCATACACATTTTCTCAATAATAAAAAGAATCCGATTTTTTCTTTGATAGACAAAATAGACAAAAAGGATGCTGGCATTGTGTGCATTGCACCAAAAAATTGGTTAAGAAAAAATGAAAATACTCTAAACTGTTGACAGGCAGTCGAATGTAGAATATAATTATAAATGAAAATAACTTGAAAATTGTGTGATTGTCCCGTCTGACAGCACACAGTACAATATTTTCATGGTTCTGTTCTCGGCGAAGAACAGGACAATCTACATTTTCCAAATCACTTTAAAACTATATTTTATGAGAGGGGAAAAAAACTATGATTAGCAAAAAGAACAAGGCTCTCGTTGCCGGAATTCTCGCAGCAGCTACTTCCGCTTCAGCTGTAATGCCTGCTATGGGCTCAGCTGCTGAACCGACTAAGTACGCAACAGAAAACGGTGCTAACGAAAGCTACGCTGCAATGTTCGAGTCACTTTACGATGACGTTATCACTAACGGTCAGGCAAGCGGCTATCTCAGCAAGCAGAACAATGGCGGCGATTCATTCGGTATTCCTTACCACGCTAAGGAAACTCTCGTTATCGAGGCTCCTGACTACGGTCACGAAACAACATCAGAAGCTATGTCCTACATTGCTTGGGTAACAGCTATGCACGATGTACTCGTTGAGCAGGGTACTATTGACGGTAGTGCTGGCGATCTCGAAAAGGGCTGGAAAACTCTCGAAGCTATCATTCCTGGTTGGTCTGAGGCTTCAGGCATCAACAACACAATCAAGTATGACTCACTCTGGACACAGTCAAGACTTAAGGCTGATACAGCTAAGGAACTTGACACTCCTCAGGAGTATCCTACATCCAATGCCGGCGTAGACGCTATCAACCCTATCTTCTCTGAAATGAAGTCTTCTTACGGTGGAGATAAAGGTTACTACCTCATGCACTGGCTCGCTGACGTTGATGACTGGTATGGCTTCGGCGGCGGCAGCGGCAACTTCACATTCATCAATACATTCCAGCGTGGTGAGCAGGAATCATGTTTCGAAACAGTTCCTCATCCATGTATCGAAGAACTCAAGTATGGTAACACAACTGACGGTATCAAGGGTATCTTCAACGGCGTAGGAAACGTTGCTGCTCAGTACGCTTTCACAAACGCTCCTGACGCTGAGGACCGTGCTATTCAGGCAATCTACTTTGCAAATCAGTGGGGCGTTGACTGCGGTGAACTCTCAGGTCTTGCTGGTAAGATGGGTGACCAGTGCCGTAACGATATGTTCGATAAGTACTACCACGAAATCGGTTGTCAGGATATTATGGCTTCCGGAAGTGCTGGTACAAAGTCTCAGCATTACCTCATGGCTTGGTATACATCATGGGGCGGTGCTCTTGATAAATATGACTGGGCATGGCAGATCGGTTGTTCACATTCACATCAGTTCTACCAGAATCCCCTTGCTGCTTACGCTCTTATCACTGACGAGTGGATCAACAGTGGTATGCAGTCTTCTAAGGCTACAGATGACTACGAAGAGTCTCTCAAGAGACAGATTGAAATGTACCTCTGGCTCCAGTCTGTTGAAGGTCCTTTCGCAGGCGGATGTACAAACTCTTACAGAGGACGTTACGAGAAGTATCCGAGCGGATACCCGACATTCTACAAAATGGTTTATGTTCCTCACCCTGTATATGCTGACCCTGGTTCAAACCACTGGATTGGTAACCAGGTATGGTCAACACAGCGTCTTGCTGAGCTCTACTACTATGTAGTTACAAAGGGCGACAAGAGCAATGTTAAGCCTGCTGGTATGTCACTCGAAGACGCTCTCGATGCTGTTCTTGAAAGATGGATCTCTTGGTTTGAAGAGGAAACAGTATTCGATTACGTTACTGAGGATGGAAGAACCCTTTCTTACGCTATTCCTTCAACTCTTGACTGGGGCGATAATGATACAGACTACTCATGTGCACCCGATACATGGACAGGTGAATACGATCCTAACGGCAACCAGAACCTCCACTGTACAATCGGTGGTTACGGTCAGGGAGATATCGGTTGTGTATCTTCACTCTGTAACACTCTTATCTACTACGCTGCTGCTAAGGGCATTCCTGCTTCTGAAGCTCAGGCAGATACAGCTAAGGATGATTCAGTAGCTGCTAAGGGTCTCCGTCTTGCTAACAAGCTCCTCACAATGCAGTGGAATGAAGGCCGTGACGATATCGGTCTTGCATTCGAAGACAGCAACGGAAGCCTTAAGAGAGTATTCACACAGGATGTTTACATTCCTACAAACTACAAGGGCGAAATGCCTGACGGTTCTAAGCTCGAGAATGGTGCTACATTTATCTCCATCCGTCAGAACTACGAGAAGGATCCTATGTTCCAGGAACTCAAGAAGGTTTACGACGATACTAAGGAAACAACAGGCTACAAGTTCAAGCTCCACAGATTCTGGCATATGGGTGACGCTCTTATGTCCTACGGTGGTATGGCACTTCTCTATCCTGATGTTGAGCCTTATAAGGGTGACGATCCGATTACAGATGATCCAGTTCCCGGCGCAACTCTCTGGGGCGATACAAACTGTGACGATCAGGTTCTCCTGAACGACGCTATCCTCATTCTCCAGTCTCTCGGTAACCCCGATGAGTATAAGATCACAGACCAGGGTAAGGCTAACGCTGACGTTTACGAAAACGGCACTGGTCTTACAAATAACGATGCTCTCCAGATCCAGAAGTACCTCCTTAAGTCGGTAACTTCTCTCGATCCTAAGGATTTCGTTAAAGGCTAATTAAATATAACCAAAGACGGTGCTTCGGCACCGTCTTTTTTTGTTTACAAAACCCTTGCATTTTCAAATATTTGGTGCTATAATATATATGTATATTTATGCGTAGACGCAATTATATTACGAAAGAGGGCGAAAAAATGCTCAGAAGTATGACTGGCTACGGCAGATCACAGAAAATTATTAACGGACGTGATATTTCTGTTGAGATCCGTTCTGTAAACCATAGATACTATGAATATTCATCAAGAGTTCCGAGAACTTACAGCTACATCGACGAAAAACTCAAGGCTCTCCTTAAATCCTCCGTTTCAAGAGGTAAGGTGGAGATTTCCGTTACAATCAACAATATCGAAGGCAAGGACTCTCAGATTGCTGTCAATAAGGGCGTCGCAGAAGGATATGTTACGGCTCTCAGAAGCATATCCGGCGAGCTTAATCTCGATGACGACCTCACTCTCTCAAAGCTTATCAGAATTCCGGATATCTTCAATATACAGAAAACTCCCGATGACGAGGAACAAATCTGTGCCGATGTTTCAGAGGTTACTGCAGAGGCTCTTGAACGTTTCGTCGCTATGAGAGAAACAGAAGGAGAACGTCTAAAAAACGATATCCTCGAAAAGGCTGACTTCATTATCGAAAGAGTCGGAATGGTTGAGGAACAGTCTCCCCTGACCGTCGAAGCTTACAGAAACAAGCTCTATAAAAAACTCAGTGAAATCCTCGCTGACAAGAACATTGACGAACAGCGTATAATCACTGAAGCAGCCATCTTCTCTGAAAAAATCGCTGTCGATGAGGAAACTGTACGTCTCAGAAGCCACATTTCCCAACTCCGTGATATCCTTGAATCCGATGAATCTGTCGGCAGAAAGCTTGACTTTATTGTTCAGGAAATCAACCGTGAGGTCAACACAATAGGCTCAAAGGCACAGGATCTTAATATTACCAGAATCGTGGTCGATATGAAGTCTGAAATCGAAAAGATCCGTGAACAGATCCAGAATGTTGAGTAATACTATGAATATGATAAATATCGGTTACGGAAATATGATCTCCCCTGCCAGAATCATATCAATTGTAAGTCCTGAATCTGCTCCCATAAAAAGGCTTATTCAGGAAGCACGCGACAGCGGAATGGCTATCGATGCAACTTTTGGCAGAAAAACAAGAGCCGTTATCATCATGGACAGCGGACATATCGTCCTTTCATCCCTGATAACTGATACTCTTGCCGCAAGAATTAACGAAACAGGAGGCAGCAATGAAAATGACTAAAGGCAGATTGATCGTATTTTCTGCACCTTCGGGCTGCGGAAAAGGCACTATGCTTGAGGAAATTCTCAAAAATGACAGCTTCAGAACAGCAGTTTCAGCTACTACAAGAAATCCCCGTGCGGGCGAAGTGAACGGAGTTTCCTACCACTTCCTCAGCCGTGAGGACTTCAATAAAAAAGTAGAAGCAGATGAGTTCCTTGAACACGCTGTATACTGCGAAAACAGCTACGGAACTCTCAAAAGCGAGGTTGATCCCTACCTTGAAAAGGGCATTGACGTTATCCTCGAAATCGAGGTTCAGGGTGCAATGAAGATAAGAACGCTCCGTCCGGATGCTCTTTTCGTATTCATCGTTCCGCCGTCAATAAAGGAACTCCGCCGCCGTCTTAACAAGAGAGGTACGGAGTCAGAAGATGTCATCGAGAATCGTGTTTCTCAGGCAGCCGGTGAAATTTCACTCGCCGGAAATTATGACTACATTATTGTTAATGATGCTCTTGAGGACGCTGTCAGCGACTTTTTTGCAGTTATCCGTGCAGAAAAACTGAAAAGCGAATATTCCGGAGAGCTTATAGATAAAATTTTAGATGAGGTGTAATTGATATGCTCAGACCAGCTGTAAACCAGATTATTTCAAAAAATGAAAGCTGCTACTCCCTTGTAATCGCTGTTGCAAAGCGTGCAAGAGAAATCTCGGAGGAGCTTTACCAGAACAACGAGACTCTTGAAGAAAAGCCCGTAAAAACCGCTGTTGAAGAAATAGCAAGCGGAAAATGCAAGATCGTAAGCACTGCTTCTCAGCACTCTGAATAATGTCGCTTATCGCTGAAACTGCCGTCAGTGGAACTGCCTATTCTTTCGATATGCTGTTCAGCTACGGCGTTCCCTGTTTCATGGAGAATGAGATTTCGTGCGGATGCCGTGTTCTCGTCCCCTTCGGAAAGGGAAATAAGCACAGAATCGGCATTGTCATGCGGATTTATGAAGGAGATACATCAGAGCTCAAATCTGTGGTATCCCTCGCAGACAATGAACCCGTTCTCTCCGGAGAACTGCTGGAGCTTGCCTTTTATCTCCGTGACCACACCTTCTGCACCTATTTTGACGCAGTAAAGGCTATGCTCCCCCCTGCTATGAGTATTTCCGTTCGTGAAAAATTCTCACTGCCTGCAAAAACATCAGAATATACCGGATTGTCAGAAAATGCCGCAGAACTTCTTGAAAATCTCTTGTATGCCAGAAATGCCAAAGAGCTTAACCAGCTTATTGGAGATTTCATCGACAGAAACGGCAGAACTCTCATTGATGAGCTTACCTATGCAGGAGCACTTATCCCGAATAATACCTTCCAGAGAGCAGCCGGAGACGCTTCACTGAAAATGGTGCGTCTCTCAGATGAATACCTGAACATTCCGGAAAACTTCCGACTCACACCGAAACAGAAGAAAACAGCTGATTTTCTGAGGGAATACGGAGCTTCTGCCGTGAAGGAAGCTGCTTATATGTGCGGTGTTACAACCGATGTCATCAAGCGGCTTTGTGCCAACGGTGCGGCTGTCGAATACGAAGCAGAAGTTCTCAGAAGCGTTGACGACGGATCTGAGGAACGCTGTAATCCGGCGGATATAGTTCTTTCCGAAGAACAGCAAGCGGCTCATGATGCCGTTTTTGCAAGGATCTTTGAAAGAAAATATGCTCCCTTCCTGCTGCACGGAGTCACCGGCAGCGGAAAGACTTCCGTTTTTGAAAAGCTTATTTCCGATACCGTAACTCTCGGACGTCAGGCAATGCTTCTTGTTCCGGAAATAGGTCTTACCCCACAGGTTCTCAGACGATTCAGGTCACTTTTCGGAGAAAGGGTTGCTGTTATCCACAGCGGACTTTCAATGGGACAGCGTCTTGATGAATACAAGAGAATCAGACGAGGTGACGCTGATATTGTTATCGGCACACGAAGTGCGATATTTGCTCCACTTGACAATATCGGACTTATCATAATCGACGAAGAGGGCGAACGCTCATACAAATCCGAAACTTCACCACGATACTCTACCCACGATGTGGCAAAACAGAGATGTTCTTATCACGGAGCCGCACTGCTTCTTGCGTCTGCCACACCTTCTATCGAAAGCTATTATCTTGCCGAAAAAGGCGTTTACAGGCTGCTTGAAATGAAAAAACGCTTTCACAGCAATCCCCTCCCTGAGGTAAGTATCATAGATATGAACAACGAACGCATGGAGGGAAATCCCTCAGAATTCAGCCGTTCCCTTACGGCGGAAATCAACGATAATCTGCAGAATGGCGAACAGACGATACTTCTGCTGAACCGCAGAGGCTTCCACACGATTGTAAGCTGCTGCGACTGCTATCAGCCGGTATACTGCCCGAACTGCTCAGTTCCGCTGACATATCACAGGAAAAATGATATGATGATGTGCCACTACTGCGGACATACCTGTGAACCTGTGACCGTCTGCCCGTCATGCGGTTCACAAAGACTCAAAAACATGGGATTCGGCACACAGAAGCTCGAAGCTGAACTTTCTGTCATGTTCCCTCAGGCAAGAATCCTGAGAATGGATGCAGATACAGCTTTTTCCCGTCATTCCTATGAAAAGAATTTCACTGATTTCCGGAACGGGAAATACGACATAATGATCGGCACACAGATGATAGGCAAAGGACTTGATTTCCCCGATGTCACGCTGGTGGGTGTACTTTCCGTTGACAAGGCACTCTATGCCGGAGATTTCCGCAGCTACGAGCGTACCTTTTCGCTTATCACTCAGGTGGTCGGCAGAAGCGGCAGAGGAAATCGTCAGGGCAGAGCAGTTCTCCAGACCTTCATGCCGGAGCATTATGTGATGAATCTTGCTGCAATGCAGGATTACAAGGGTTTCTACAATGAAGAAATAGCTATCAGGAGAGCAATGATATTTCCGCCGCTGTGCGATATGTGTATTCTCTGCTTTTCCGCCGCTGATGAAGCTCTCGTCAGAAACGGTGCGGATGCAGTTCTTTCCCTGATGAACACGATGCTCCGTGAGCTTCAGCCTAAATCTCCTGTGAGAGTTCTTGGACCGGTAAGATGTTCATATGGAAAAATAAGCGGAAAATACCGTTACAGAATCATCATGAAATGCAAAAATACCGCCGAAATAAGAGGTTTCATAAGAAATCTTACTTCAAAGGCGGCTCAGATAAAAGAAATGAAAAAAGTCACGCTTTATGCCGATATGAACGGCGATACGGGCGTATAAAAGAAAGGATTATATTATATGGCACTCAGAAAAATTTTGACTGACAAAGATGAAACTCTGCACAAGATATGCAAGCCGGTAGAAAAATTCGACGATAAGCTTGCTCAGCTCCTTGACGATATGCACGAAACTCTCGACAAGGCTATGGGTGTTGGTCTTGCTGCTCCACAGATAGGAATATGCCGCAGAATCTTCATCATGCACCTTGAAGATGGAATCATAGAGGCTATAAATCCAGAGGTCACAAACTGCGAGGGCAAGCAGCGTGTCGAGGAAGGATGTCTCTCCTGCCCTAATGTATGGGGATACGTTACACGTCCTATGAAATGCCGCCTCAAGGCTCAGGACCGCAACGGAAATTGGTTCGAGCGTGATTTCACAGAACTTGGTGCACAGTGCACCTGTCACGAAAACGATCATCTTGACGGTCATGTTTTTACTGAGATAGTAGAAGAATTTTTTGTTCCTGAGGAGTGATAATATATATGAAGACAATTTTCATGGGAACGCCCGACTTCGCTGTACCCTGCCTGAAAGCTCTTGCTGAAAGCAACCACGAAGTAATGGCAGTATTTACACAGCCCGACAAGCCAAAGGGACGTGGCTACAAGATGATTCCTACGCCCGTCAAGACTGCTGCGGCTGAATATGACATACCCGTTTATCAGCCTCTTTCGCTCAAAAAGGGCGATGATGCGGAAAAATCTATGAAGCTTCTGCGTGAGCTTGCTCCCGATATTATAATTGTTGCGGCTTACGGTCAGATTCTCCCCAAGGAGATTCTTGAACTCCCGAAATATGGCTGCGTAAATATCCACGCTTCTCTCCTGCCGAAATACAGAGGTGCTGCTCCTATAAACTGGGTAATCCTCAACGGCGAAAAGGAAACAGGAATCACATCCATGCAGATGGGCGAGGGACTTGATACCGGCGATATGCTCATAAAAAGATCAACTGAAATAGGCGAAAACGAAACTTATCAGGAGCTTTACAGCCGCCTGTCAGATATGGGTGCTGAGGTTCTTATGGATACTCTTTCCGCTATCGAAAACGGTACTCTTACTCCGGAGAAACAGGATGATTCCCTCACCTGCTACTCACCTATGATAACAAAGGAAATGAGTGCCCTTGACTTTAATAAATCTGCCGCTGAGGTACACAATACTATCAGAGGCGTTACCGGATTTGCTATGCTCGACGGAAAAAGACTCAAAATTTTCGCTTCATTGCTCACCGGAAAAACATCAGCAGACGCAGCAAACGGCGAAATCGTTGATACTGCTTCCTTCGATGTAAAATGCGGTGACGGACAGATCATCCGATTCCTCGAAGTTCAGCCCGAAGGAAAAAAACGCATGAACGTTTCTGACTTTCTTCGTGGAAACAAACTCTCAACAGGTAAAATTCTTAATCAGGAGGTATAATTTATGTCACCTATCGTATTCTTTATCATAATGCTTATTCTGCCGCTTATCGCACAGATAATGGTATCATCCACCTTTAACAAGTATAAGGATGTCCACAATTCAAGAGGACTTACTGCCGATCAGGTAGCAAGACAGATACTCGACAGCAACGGTCTCTACCATATCCGTGTAGAAAGAATCGGCGGAAATCTTACTGACCATTACGATCCTACTGCAAACGTTATCAGACTTTCTGACTCCGTTTACGGAAGTACTTCTGTTGCGGCTATCGGTGTTGCCGCCCATGAATGCGGTCACGCTTGTCAGCACGCTGAGGATTACGCTCCTATCAGACTCAGAACTGCTATCGTTCCTGTTACAAACGTATGTTCAAAGCTCTGGTATATCACATTCCTTCTTGGTGTATTCCTTTTCGAGGCATTTCCGGCACTTGCTTACCTCGGAATCATCATGTTCTCAGCTGTTGTTATTTTTCAGGCTGTAACTCTCCCCACTGAGCTTGACGCAAGCGGCAGAGCTCTCAGAACACTTGAAGCTGACGGAATTCTCGATTACAGAGAAGTTCCCAAGGCTAAAAAGGTTCTCATGGCAGCTGCTTTCACATACGTTGCAGCTCTCATCACATCTATCATGCAGCTTCTCAGACTTCTTGCTGCTGTAAGAAATAACTGATAATGGCTGATTCACGTCATCTTGCAGTAAAGCTTCTCTGCAAGACCTTTGAAACCGGAAGCTATTCAAATATTCAGCTGGGCAGTGCACTTAGCTCAGCGGACATGGAGCCGAGAGAAAAAAAGCTCTGTTCTGCACTGTACTATGGTGTTATAGAGAGAAAGCTCACTCTTGATCACATCATCAGCGGACTTTCCTCACGCCCTCTTTCCAAGCTTGACGCTTCTGTGCTGAATATTCTTCGCTGCGGTATTTTCCAGATCATGTACATGGACGGAATCCCAGATAATGCGGCAGTAAACGAAAGCGTAAAGCTTGCAAAAACTATGAAAAAAACAAGTGCTTCGGGTATGATAAACGCTATTCTGCGTAATTTTATCCGAAGCAACAAAAAAATAAATCTTCCGGCTGATGATATAATGCGTGCTTCGATTGAGTATTCTGCTCCGCCTGAGCTTGTGAAGGCTCTTATTTCCGATTACGGACGTGAGAATGCAGAAAACCTCCTTGAAGCCGCTCTCGGAAAGCCGGATATCTCCGTAAGGCACAATCAGCTGAAATGCTCCGACAAGGAATTCCTTGCGGCTCTTGATGGAATAACTGTGGAAAAATCTCAGTTTCTGGAGCATTGCTACCACCTTGACTGCGGTGATCCTGCCGGTCTTGAAGCGTTCAGAAAAGGCTTCTTCCACGTTCAGGATCTTTCCTCGCAGCTTTGCTGTGCCGCCCTTGCACCGACTGAAAACGATATCGTTCTTGATATTTGTGCCGCTCCCGGAGGAAAAACCTTCACAATGGCGGAAATGATGAACGGCAAGGGAAAGATCTTCGCATTCGATCTTCACGAAAAACGTGTGAAGCTTATCCGTGACGGTGCTGAAAGACTTGGTCTTACCAATGTTACTGCTGCCGTCGGTGACGCTTCAAAGTTCAATCCGGAACTTCCGCAGTTCACAAAAATTCTCTGTGACGTACCATGCTCCGGTATCGGTGTTATCGGCAGAAAACCGGAAATAAAATACAAGGCTATCTCGGAGTTCAGAACTCTCCCCGATATCCAGTTTGCTATCGCTGACAACGCTGTAAAATATCTTGCCGCCGGCGGAGAAATGGTCTATTCCACCTGTACTCTCCGGAAGGACGAAAACGACAGCGTATGCGACAGACTTCTCAAGGCTCATCCGGAGCTTGAACCATGTACGCTCGGCGGAATCGCTGGCGAAAAATTCGGGGAAAAAGCAAGTATCTTCCCCATACACTTCGGAAGCGATGGCTTCTTCATTGCAAAATTCAGAAAAATCAGATAACAGAAAGGGTGAATCAATTGGAAAAAACAGATATCCTCAGTCTCAGTCTTGAAGAACTTGAACAGCTTCTCGTTGCATACGGAGAAAAAAAATTCCGTGCAAAGCAGGTTTTTCAGTGGCTTCATGTAAAAAAAGTCATGGATTTTGACAAAATGACTGATATATCTGTCCAACTGAGGCACTTTCTGAAAGAAAATTTTTGTATAAATGGACTATTTATGCAAAAAAGACTTGAATCTCATATAGATAATACTGTAAAATATCTTTATAGACTCTCTGATGGGAACTTTGTCGAAACTGTTCTTATGGACTATCATCACGGGAAAAGTATCTGTGTATCTACTCAGGTAGGATGCAAAATGGGATGCAATTTCTGCGCTTCTGCTATCGCCGGATTTGTCAGATCCCTTGAACCTTCTGAAATACTTATGCAGATCTACGAGACAGAACGTGATGCCGGCACAAGAGTTTCCGGTGTTGTACTTATGGGTATTGGCGAACCGCTTGATAATTTCAGCAACGTTCTGAAATTTCTGAAGCTGCTTTCCGACAAGGACGGAGACAATCTCAGTCTCCGTCATGTTTCGCTTTCAACCTGCGGAATTGTTCCGAAAATATACGAGCTGGCAGATATGAAGCTTCAGCTTACGCTGTCGGTTTCACTACATAGCCCGTATAACGACAAAAGAAGTGAAATAATGCCTGTCAACAGGACATATAATATAGACGAGCTTATGAAAGCCTGCCGGTACTACATTGATACGACAGGCAGACGCGTAACCTTTGAATACGCTGTCATCGACAATGTTAATTCATCAGAAAAGGATGCGGACAGGCTGGCAGCTCTGCTCAGAGGTATGAACTGCCATGTCAACCTTATTCCAGTAAATCAGGTAAAAGAAAGAAATTACAAAACTGCCCGTTCTGGCGTTGCAGATTTTGCTAAACGCCTCGGTGACAGAGGTATAAACGCTACTGTCAGACGAACTCTCGGCAGTGATATAGAAGCGGCGTGCGGACAGCTCCGACGTGACGCCGGAAGCAAAGGAGGTACGGATAATTGAGATTCAGATTCGGAACAGATATCGGTCTGAAGCGTGACGAAAATCAGGACGCTGTCAGATGTGAATATTTCGGTCATAACGTTCTTGCGGTCGTGTGCGACGGTATGGGTGGTGAACGTGCCGGAAAAGAAGCAAGCACCATCGCTATTGATGAATTTTTCCAGCGATTCTCTGCCGGATACTCCGAAAGCCTTGATGATGAGCAGATCCGAAAGCTTCTCATATCCTCGGTTTCTGCCGCTAATTCGGTTATATATACCCGTGCCCGCCTTGATTTCAAGAACTTCGGTATGGGAACTACCTGCGTTGCAGCATATATAAACAGCAAATCGGCATTTATAATAAATGTCGGCGACAGCAGAGCGTATCTTATTACTGATAAAAATCTGCTAAAGGTTACTACTGACCATAATGTAGCTGCCCTCCTCTACGAAAAGGGGAAAATAACAGAGGAGGAAATGGAAGAACATCCTCAGCGGCATATGCTTGTAAGAGCTGTGGGAGTAGAAAAAACAGTACTCCCTGATACCTTTATCCTTGACTACGAGGATAAGATCAGCCTGCTGCTATGCTCTGACGGTCTTTCAGGATATTGCAGTGACGAAGAAATGTATAACGTTATTCTCAACTCATCCTTTGATAACGTTGCAGAAGAATTGATAAAGCTTGCTAACAGCAAGGGTGGCAGCGATAATGTTACTGTTGCTGTCATATCGGATTAGGAGGAACAAAATGGATAAAAACATTGGCAAAAAGCTCGACGGAAGATATGAGATTACAGAACTTATCGGCGTCGGCGGAATGGCTGAGGTTTACAAAGGCGTTGATGTTATCGACAACAAGACCGTAGCCATCAAAATCCTGAAAAAAGAATATGCAGAAAACGAAGAATTCCTACGAAGATTCAGAAATGAATCAAAGGCAATTGCAGTTCTTTCTCATCCCAACATCGTAAAGATATATGATGTCGGATTTTCTGAGAAGATTCAGTATATCGTCATGGAATACATCGACGGTATTACTCTCAAAGAATACATCGAGGAAGAAAAAGTCCTCACATGGAAGGATACTGTTCACTTCGTGATACAGATTCTCAGAGCCTTACAGCACGCCCATGACAAGGGCATCGTTCACCGTGACATTAAGCCCCAGAACATCATGATGTTCACTGACGGCACTATCAAGGTCATGGACTTCGGCATTGCCAAGTTTGCCCGTGAAGAAGGCAAAACAGCTACCGATCAGGCTATCGGAAGCGTTCACTATATCAGCCCTGAACCGGCAAGCGGCAACGTTACTGACGCTAAGAGCGATATATATTCCGTAGGTGCAATGATGTATGAAATGCTCGCCGGAAGAAAGCCTTTTGACAGCGATAATCCGGTTGCTATCGCAGTTATGCACATGCACGATATCCCTGAACGCCCCAGAGCTGTCAACCCTGATATTCCGGACGGTCTTGAAGAAATTGTTCTCAGAGCTATGGAAAAGACTCCTGACGACAGATATCCTTCAACTGCCGATATGATCGCTGATATTGAAAAATTCAAGGTAGATCCCACTATCACCTTCGGATACTATCAGGAGGAAGATACCCCCCCTGCTGAAAATACAATTAACTTCAGTTCACCCGTAAACAACGATGCTTACCGTGATATCCCAGACAGCAGCGATTCTGCTTTTAATTCTAACGGAGCAGCAGTTGCAGCCGGAGTCGGTGCAGCTGCATACGCAGGAGCTTCAGCAGCTCAGAGATACGGTAATTTTCCTCAGCAGAAGCCTATCACCTATAAGGATTATTATGATGATGAGGATGATGACGATGATGAGGAGGAACGTTCATCACTCGTTATTCCGGTACTTACTGCAGTTGTAGTAGTAGTAATTATCGTTGCGGTTATTTTCGTTGCAACTATGCTCAGCGGTCTGCTTAAGGGCGACAAGGCAAAGAACGACTATAAAATGCAGGACTTCACAGGCATGGATTACAGTACTGCTCAGAGCAAATATGGCAACAACATCAAATTTGAAGTCGAAGGCTATGAATATAATGCTGCTGATGAAAATACAATTATCTGGCAGAGTATTGATCCAGATTCAGAATACAAGAAGGGTGATACACTCAAAGTAAAGCTCAGTAAGGGACAGGAAAAAACTACTGTTCCTGATATAGTTGACATGAATCAGGCACTTGCTGAGGATCAGCTTGATATGAAGGGGCTTAAAGCTGAAATTATCACTCAATCAGACCCCGTAATAAAGGAAAACAATGTAATCAAAACTGAACCCAAAGCCGGAGAAGAAGTACACAAAGGTACAACAGTTCTTGTATATGTCAGCATGGGTGCAAACACTGAGCAGATAGAAGTTGAAAGCTATGTAGGCATGGAAGCCAAGGACGCTGTTGCTATCGCTCAGTACAAGGGACTTAAAGTCAAGACAGATATGAAGGACTCCTACGAGGACGAGGGCAAGGTTGTTGAACAGAGCATCGCAAAGGGAGAAAAGGTTGAACAGGGTACTGAAATCATCCTCTACATCAGTACAGGTGTAAGCCCTGACGGTGAAATTCCTTTCACTGTAAACTTCCCTGTTGAAGCAAACGGAAGATTCGTTATTGACTTCATCCTCAAGGGCGAGGAAAACAGAACAACTACAACTTCATCAGGTACACTTATCATTCCTGAAATGCCGTCATGGACTCAGGATATCAAGGGTTCCGGCGAAAATGTTCTTGTAACTGTTAAGCTTACTAATCTGAATACAGGTGCAATCGCAACTATCGGATCATATTACTTCAACTTTGCTACCGGCAGTGTTAATGCCATCAGCGAGGATGTAGACTATGCCTTCATGCTTGTAGGAGGATTCCCTGAACCGGAAGAACCTGAAACTGAACCAGAGCCTGAAACTGAACCAATAACAGAGCCTCCTGTTGAGGAGCCTCCTGTTGAGGAACCTACTGTTCCGGAGCCTCAGCCAGGATATGTTCCCGGTGTTGACGGTGAATATCACCTCACCACAGGAGAATGGATTCCATATCAGCCTGGTGTAAACGGCGACTGGGTAACTCAGGATACAGGCGAAACCATCTGGGTATGGTATTGATGAACAGCACTGTAAAAAGCGGAATTATAACGAAATGCTTAGGGGGACTCTATACAGTAGAGTCCCCTGACGGCATATTCAGCTGCAAAGCAAGAGGTGTTTTCCGCAGCAAGGGCATAAGTCCGTGCGTCGGCGACAGCGTGGAATTTCAGGACGAAGTGATAACCGCTGTGGCTGAACGCAGAAATTGCATTATCCGACCCCCTCTTGCAAATCTCGATCAGCTTATTTTTATTGTTTCCACCTGCGATCCGGCACCAAATTATCTTCTGCTTGACAAATTCATTGCCATTGCAGAATACAAGGGAATCAAGCCGGTCGTTGCCGTTACAAAGACCGACCTCGGAAGCAGTCACGAAATAATTGATATATACGGAAGCATCGGCATTGATATTATATCAATCGACTACAATGACAAAAATACTATTGACGCAATAAGGAATCTTCTTACCGGAAAAATCAGTGCCTTTACAGGAAATTCCGGTGCTGGAAAATCAACACTTCTCAATGCCGTTGATCCTGCACTTGAAATCCCGACTGCTGAGATAAGCAGAAAGCTCGGCAGAGGACGCCACACGACACGTCACGCTGAACTCTACAAACTTGAAAGCGGTGGATATATCGCTGATACTCCGGGATTCTCCACCTTTGAGACAAACCGCTACGATATCATCCGCAAGGAAGAACTCGCCGGATGCTTCCGTGAAATAGCTGAATTTACCGATCAGTGCCGCTTCAAGGACTGCTCTCACACCTGCGAAAAAGGCTGTGCGGTGCTGGAAGCTCTCGGTGAAGGAAAGATTTCTGAAAGCCGCCACACAAGCTACTGTACGATGTACGACGAGGCAAAACAACTCAAGGAGTGGGAGCTTAAATGAAAAGATGCCATATTTTTGCCGGCGGCGATCTCGGAAAAATCGACCGGACATGGTTTTCCACACACCACGGATTTATCATCTGTGCCGACAGCGGCTACAAGCATGCAGTAAAGCTCGGTCTTGAACCTGATATCATAGTCGGCGATTTTGATTCCTATACAGGCAGACTTCCGGAGAATACCGAGATATACCGTACTGTTCCGGAAAAGGATGATACCGACACGCTTATGGCTGTGAAAATAGCGATAGAACGTGGATATGATCTGATCTATCTTTACGGTGCAATCGGAGGTTCACGCTTCGATCATGCCTTTGCGAATATCCAGACCATGATATACGCCCACAAACACGGAGCAAAGCTTATCTGCATCGGTGACGAAAATATATATCTGCAAGGTGCCGGAGAAGCTATGTACCCCCATGGAAAGAAGTACGGTGAAAAGTATTTCTCTGTGTTTGCCATTACCGATACGGTGAGAATAAAAAGTCTCAGAGGAGTAAAATATCCCCTTGAAAATTACGATATGAAGCCCTCATTCCCCATAGGAGTGAGCAATGAGATTACTGAGAGGCAGGCTTTCCTTGATATTGAATACGGTCTTGCACTTGTCATTCAGTCATGAAGTAACAAATTTCCTTCCTGTGAATATAATGTTATATCACGATAAGGAGGAACAGCTTATGAAGGTAGTTGTTATCAAAAGCCCGAAATTTCTCTCTGGGATTCTCAGGGTCATATTCAGAATAAAAAAGGAAGATTGTGAATAATCCCCATACTTATTGCGGAACTGCTGTGCATAACGGCAGTTCTTTTGTTTATTCATAAATAAATTTGCTTTACCTATTGCATTATCATGAAAAGTATGATATAATTAAGTGTAATTGTGCTTTTGTACATTAAATCACTTTAATGAAAAGAGGAAAACAAATGCCTGCTAATATTGTTATCGGAACTCAGTGGGGAGATGAAGGAAAGGGTAAAATCATTGATATCCTTGCTTCCCGTGCAGACGTAGTCGTTCGTTCACAGGGCGGTAATAATGCCGGTCATACTGTTGTAAACAACGGAGAGGTCTACAAGCTTCACCTTATTCCCTCTGGTATTCTCTATCCGAATACTCTCTGCCTTATCGGTGCCGGAGTTGTACTCGATCCCAAGGACTTCATCGGCGAGCTTGACAGCCTTGCTGAAAGAGGTATCGTAACTGAGGGACATCTTAAAATAGATCCCCGTGCTCATGTTGTAATGCCATGGCACATCACTCTGGATGGACTTTCTGAAGCTTTCAGAGGCGGAAAGGATATCGGCACAACAAAGCGTGGCATCGGTCCCACATATATGGATAAGTATGAACGCTGCGGAATCAGAATATACGACCTTATCCACCCCGAAGTTCTTGCTGAAAAAATCCAGTCAACCGGCAAGCTCAAGAATAAGATCATCACTGAAGTTTACGGCGGCGAAGCTTTCGATCTCGACGCTGTAACTGCTGAATATATCGAATACGGCAAGCGTCTTGCTCCTTATGTTGATGACGTTTCTGTCCTCACCTTCGAGGCTGATAAGGCTGGCAAAACTATCATGTTCGAGGGTGCTCAGGCTACTCTCCTTGATATCGACTATGGTACATATCCCTATGTTACTTCCTCACACCCTGTTTCAGCAGGCGTATGCGTAGGAACAGGTGTAGGCCCTAAGGTTATCACAAATATCATCGGTGTTGCAAAGGCTTATACTACCCGTGTAGGCAAGGGACCTTTCCCGACAGAACTTGACGATGAGATCGGCGAGCGTATCAGAAATGTCGGCGGTGAATTCGGTACTACTACTGGACGTCCCAGAAGAACAGGCTGGTTCGATGCTGTTATCATCCGTCACTCCGTAAGAGTAAATGGTCTTGACAGCCTTGCTATCAACAAGCTTGATACACTTTCCGGCATTGATACACTCAAGATGTGCGTGGCTTACAAGAAGCCCGACGGTACTGTAACTGAACACTTCCCGGCTGCTCTTGAAGATCTTGAAGGCTGCGAGCCTGTATATGAGGAATTCCCCGGATTTACTGAGGATATCTCAAAGTGCACAAGCTTCGATGAGCTTCCTGAGAACTGCAAGAAGTATATCGCTCGTCTTGAAGAACTCGTTGGATGCCATGTAAGCATGGTAGGTATCGGTCCTGACAGATCACAGATCCTCGAAAGATAATCAGATTCTGTCGGAATTATCACATATTTCTACATTGAGGTGAAATAAATGAACGATGGAAACAACTTCGGCGGCTCTCCGCTGGACGAAATTGAATACAATGCTCCCGAAAAGAAAAACGCTATGTCCCAGAATGTAACTGCACCTGTTCTTGACGACATAGATTATGTTGCTCCGACATCGAAAAAGGACGGCCCTCAGGGAGTTTCTGCTCCTGTACTCGATGACATGGCATCATATTCCCCTGATACATCGAAAAAAGGCGGTCCCACCGGTGTTTCCGCTCCGGTGCTGGATGATGCAGATACTCCGTATCAGTCCTCTGAGCCTGAAAAGGTTGTCATGACCGATGAGGAGATAATCGCTGGATTTACTCCGGATCAGCTGGAGACATTCAACAAGCTTCCTGCTGCAAATCAGCAGAAGGTTCTTGATTTAAGACGTGCACAGCTTGGAGTTGAGGCTCCTAAGCCTGTTGTCACAGCACCTGTTCTTGACGAGGATAATTATACACCTCCCCCGAAAAAAGAAGAACCTCCGAAGCCGTCTGAACCGGTAACTGCTCCGATTCTTGATGACGCTCCGGAACCGACAAAATACGTTCCCAAATTCGTTGACGAGGATCTCGAAAGAGCTAAAAGAGAAGGCGCAAAAAAGGCTGTATCTTCTCAGCTTGTATCAGATCAGAAGGATTCAAAGGAAAGTCTGCGAATGATGCTTCAGCTCAAGGAAGAACGCAGAGCCGAGCTTGCCAAGAAGGGCTTCAAGGTATCTCTTATCATCGCATTGATAGGCGTTATCGCCGCAGTAGCATTCTATTTGCTTTATTCCGGAACGATTGTCGGTTATGATAAGGATTTCAGCGGCATGGGCGAAACTGTTAAAGAATGTTCACTGTACATCGCCGCTATCATGGGAATAGTTTCATTCCTTCTCGTTACGGGCGTTGGTGCATGCAAATCGTTTGCTTCGCTTGTATATGTGCTGTCCGGTATAATACAGCTATTCCCCGGAGTAGTCATGATACCGCAGCACGATGGAAATCTTGCAATTGTAGGAATTCTCTATGGTGTATCGCTTATCTGCACTGTACTTGCGTTCTTCATGCTTTCTTCAAGTGAAGCCGTAGGACTTTACTTCAAAAAAGACATCGATTGATAAATAAGATTTTAGGGGACGCCTTCACTTGCAAGGCGTCCTTTTAAATCCCATTACTTTAACTAATTCAGCAAACAAAAAGGCTGCCGCATCTCAATGATGCAGCAGCCTTGATTTTTTGATCAGATTCCGCAGTCCTCGTAATCCTTCCATTTTTCGGCATAAAGCTTATTGCTCCAGCTCTTGCACAGGATATATGCAACGGAAGCAATAGCAACAAAAACTGCACCGAGTATGGGAAGTGATTCGCTTATTAATCTACTGGATTGACAGTCTCTTTCGTTCATATAAAAACCTCTATTCAAGTTATTCTGCAGCAGGAGCTTCTACCGCCGGCTCAGCACTTGGTTCGCCGTTTATTTCAGCCATAAGTCTTGCAAGTTCTGCGTCAACCTTAGCTGCAGACTCGATCTGCTCAAAAGCGTCGTTAAGATCGTCGTCCTCACCAGCGTCTGCAATTTCTGTAAATGCAGCAGCTTCAGCTTCCTTTACTCTGATTTTCTCTTCCATTCTGTCGAACTTTTCCATTGCAGAATTTCCGTCAAAGCCGCCTGTGGACTTTGCAAGATTCTTCTGAGTATCAGCCATCTGTGAACGTGCAATAAGCATTGCCTGACGAGCCTTAGCCTCATCAAGCTTTGACTTGAGAACCTCTACCTGATCGCCGATAGCATCTGTCTGAGCTGAAATGGAATCATACATTTCCTTATATGCAGCAACATCCTCGTCTGCCTTTACCTTCTTGGCAAGAGCCTGCTTTGCAAGATCAGCATTTCCCTGAGAAAGTGCCATTTTAGCCTTGCTTTCCCAATTTTCGGAAACCTTTTTAGCTTCAAGATACTTCTTTTCAGCGAGGCGTTCACTTGCCTTAGCCTTTCCGTAATTTTGAGTAGCATTTGTGAGTTCCTTCTGCATATCAATGATGATCTGCTTGACCATCTTCTCCGGATCCTCAGCTCTGTCGATAAGATCGTTAACATTTGACTTAAGTATATCGCTTAATCTACGAAAAATACCCATTTTTTAATCCTCCTGTTTCATGTTTATTTTATTTTTAATGTACGGCAACCCCACTGCCGTTATATTTATTATAGACACAAACGGTCAGGTTGTCAAGAATTCCCGTACAATTTCATCAAATTTTCATCAATTTGTTATACGCGTATTACTTTTACACATTTTTTTCTATTTCATCGAGATACTTTTCAAGCTCTTTGAAGCTCACACCTTTTTCCTGAAAAAGTTCTTCCTCGTTCACACGGAGAAGCTTTTCTCTAAGATCAAGCATCTTTTTTCGCCGCATATATGTATCAGCGTTCACAACCACGAGATCAGGAAAGCCGGAACCAGTTATCCTGACGGGTTCAGCGGTTATTTCACAAAGCCTTGCAAACAGTTCGTAATTTTTACTGAAATCTTCATGTTTTATACTTATCATGTTATGCACTCCCTTCAAAAGACGCTGTGTGCATTTAACAAATGTCTGCACAATCTATTATTATTTTAACTCATAGTGTACAAAATGTCAACGGCTTTTTTATAATTTAGGGGTGCAAAATATGAATAAACTGTAAACATTTCTCTGTGTGCTTGATTTTTAAGTTCAAAAGTTATATAATATTTTTAGCACTCAACAACCGAGAGTGCTAAAAACACATCGTTCATTACGCCTGCTTATCAGGCAGATATAGAAAGGATCTTTAAAAATGGAAACAAAACAGTTCAAGGCTGAATCCAAAAAACTTCTCGAAATGATGATTCACTCGATCTATACCCATAAGGAAATTTTTCTCAGAGAGCTTATCTCCAATGCCAGCGATGCTATCGACAAGCTCTATTTCAAGTCACTTACAGACGACAAGGTAGGTCTTAACAAGGAAGATTTCGCTATCTGGCTCTCTGTTGACAAAGAAGGCAACAGACTTAAAATATCTGATAACGGTATCGGTATGACTGCCGAGGAGCTTGAATCACACCTCGGAACTATCGCTGAAAGCGGCTCCCTTAAATTCAAGAGCGAAAACAAGCTTGATGAAGATAATCAGATAATCGGTCAGTTCGGTGTAGGCTTCTACTCCGCTTTCATGGTTGCTAAAAAGGTTACTGTAATCTCAAAGGCTTACGGCAGCGACAAGGCTTATCAGTGGGAATCTGAGGGCGTTGACGGCTACACTATCACTGAGGCTGACAAAAAATCTGTCGGTACAGATATTATCCTTGAACTTCTCCCTGATTCTGAGGACGAGGATTACTCCGGTTTCCTCGATCAGTACAGACTGAAATCTCTCGTTAAGAAGTATTCCGACTACATCCGCTTCCCCATTAAAATGGAGGTTACTCACAGCCGTCAGGTTGAGATGTCCGACGAGGACAGAGAAGCCGGCAAATCGCCTGAATTCGAGGAATATCTTGAAATCGAAACCCTCAACAGCATGGTTCCGCTCTGGAAAAAGAACAAAACTGAGCTTAAAGAAGAAGACTACAAGCACTTCTACGCTGAAAAGTTCTTTGACTATAATCCTCCTCTTAAATACTCCCACGTCAAGAACGAGGGTGCCGCAAACTACAACGCTCTGCTCTATATTCCCTCAAAGGCTCCCTACGACTACTACTCAAAGGAGTACGAAAAGGGACTTCAGCTCTACTCAAACGGTGTTCTCATCATGGACAAATGCTCTGATCTTCTCCCAGATTATTTCAGCTTCGTAAGAGGTCTTGTGGACTCTGAAGATCTTTCACTCAACATCTCCCGTGAGATGCTCCAGCACGACAGACAGCTCAAGGTAATCGCTAAGAGCATCGAAAAAACTATCAGCAGCGAGCTCAAAAAAATGCTCAAAAACGAGCGTGAAAAGTACGAGGAATTCTGGAAAGCTTTCGGTCTCCAGATGAAATACGGTATTTACAGCGACTACGGAATGAATAAGGAAAAGCTTCAGGATCTTCTGCTGTTCACTTCCTCCAACGAAAACAAGCTTGTAACTCTTGACGAGTACGTTACAGCTATGCGTGAGGATCAGAAATATATCTACTACGCAACAGGTGAAAGCACCGCAAGAATCAGCCAGCTTCCGCAGACAGAGCTTGTAAGGGACAATGGCTTTGAGATTCTCTATCTCACCGACAACATCGACGAATTTGCAGTAAAATCTATCGGAAAGTACAAGGATAAGGAATTCAGATCTGTTTCCTCCGACGATCTCGGACTTGAATCTCCCGAAAAGAAGGAAGAAATCAAGGCTAAGGAAGAAGAAGCTTCCGGAATGCTCGAAGATCTTGCAAAGGCTCTTGACGGCAAGGTAACTAAGGTCGTTCTCTCTCAGAGACTTAAAACTCACCCCGTATGCCTTACAAGCGAGGGAGAAATTTCACTTGAAATGGAAAAAGTCCTTAACGCAATGCCCACAGATCAGAAGGTTTATGCACAGAAGGTTCTTGAAATTAACCCCGAACATGAGATTTTCGGAAAACTTACTGCTGTAAAGGAATCCGGCGATAACGATAAACTTGCTAAATATGCTAAACTTCTCTACGATCAGGCTCTCCTTATCGAGGGAATCAATATCGAAAATCCTGTCGAATTCTCAAACCTCATCTGCGAGTTGATGTAAAACAGTGATTTTCTTATAGAAATTCTATATGTATTTATCGGGGGAAACCTTTCTGAGGAAAGGTTCTCCCCCGAACCCCCTTCCAAAGACTTTTAATACTAAAATTTCCGCCTGACAGGGTATACTTACCAACTAATTGAGAAATCCATATTTCTCCTTGAGTACACCCTGTCAGGCGGAAATTTAATACTGAAAGTTTTAGGAAAGGAGTTTGAGGAACAACCCTTTTTCAAAAGGGTTTTCCTCAATAAAAACGTGTAAAACTCCTGTAAGAACATTACAGTTCTTCATCATCGTCGTTGTTGAATTCGAGAATATCACCCGGCTGGCAGTCGAGAGCCTTACAGATAGCGTTAAGCGTTGAAAATCTGATAGCGCTGACCTTTCCGGTCTTTAGTTTTGACAGATTGACATTACTCACGCCGACACGCTCACTCAGTTCATTGAGGCTGATTTTTCTATCCGCCATTACACGGTCAAGTCTTAAAATTATCGACATAGGCACCTCACAATGTTTCGTCGGATTCCTGCTGAAGCTGTGCACCGTACTTGAATATCGAAATAAACAACAGAACAATAAGTACGACAAATACCGCAGCAATTCCGCTGATACCTCCTAACAGAAGTACTATGCCTGCCCATACGGCAAGAGCTATTCCGAATCCCTTCATTCTCCTGAGTACTTCTTCCTCAAACGGTGAGTTGCAGTTTTCGAGAGCGATTGCAAGCTTCTTTGCATAGGAAAGAGCAATCAGGACACATACAAGAAATAGTTCAGCTGCAAAAGCACTTATAATTGCCATAAGCTTTATCTGTTTTACTGAAAGTTCTTTTATCTCTCCTTCAAAACTCACAACACGGTTATCATCTGCGTCTCTTTCTTCGTTTACAAGCAATTTTATGTTCATTCCCCAGAATTTTGCATCAAGATCAGTTTCTTCAAAACGAAGATCCACTATTTCTTCAAGAAATTTATTATCCTCAACGATTATCTGTGCATAACCCGATCCTGTCGCCTTCAGAGAATCATTCGGAATCATCATAACCATAGCACCGGCGATTGGCACGATGACAAGTCCGATAACAACAATGACACGCATAATATTAATAAATATACGGCTGATTTTGCCAAGCTTGTTGATTTTTGCTACGTTTTCGTTTTTCATAATAAAATCTCCTTTAAAATCATTTTTGCACCTCTGTGCTTTCCATGATTGTATTATAGCAGAAGATTTACCGAATGTCAACAATTATTTATCGTTTATCATTAAATTTGTAATGTTGCACATAAAAGTGAATATCAAATTCAAGCTTGCCGGTGCAATTTTAACAATAATTTTTTATCGTTTATCATTAAAAAGCACTACACATGAACTGTGCAGTGCTTTTTTTCAGTTAAGGAATTCTGTATCATAATCAAGTGTATAAATTCCGTCATACTCATAATCAAAATCACGATCATCTTCGCCGGTGAGATTTGGACTTCCCTCCTTGCCCACGATAAACGAAACAGCCTTGTTATAGTTGAAAATCGTATTTTCTCTTGAATCGCCGCCGAATTCTCCGTCACGGGTCCATGAAACTGTCTCATCGCCCACACAGGTGAAAGTAATTTTATTTGTACGGAAAAATTTGATGTAATCCTTGTCGATATCCTCCCTCATATTCAGCAGTGAATGAAGTATCTGCTGAAGCTGAAGCGGATTTGCCGGCTTCTTTATCAGAAGAACCTCGAAAACTCCGTCGTCGAGCTTGAAATCGTTCACGGAGAAAAGTCCGGCAACAGAAGCTGTATTCGATACCATGCCGAAAACAAATTCATCCTCGATAACCTTATCATCATATTCTATTTTCATTGGTGTTGCATGGATATTTGTAAGCTGCAAAAGGGCGTTGAGAACATACGCTGAGTGTCCGAAAATATTCTTTATCTGCTGAGATGTCTCATATGTGATACTTGTAAACGCTCCGAATGCCACGATATATGTGAAATAATCATCATTGAAGCCGCCTACGTCCTGCGGCATGGGAGTTCCCTCGATTATCTGCCTTACAGCCGCCATAGTATCCTTTGGGATATTCAGACCTTTGGCAAAATCGTTTGTAGTTCCAGCCGGAATATATCCGAGAGGAAGCTTTTTCTCACTTCGCATCATCGCCTGAAGACAATTGCTGAGAGTGCCGTCCCCACCGGCACATACAATAAGATCGAAGTTTGAATTACAGGCATACTGTGTTGCTGTTACAACATCGTCGCTGCTCTGAGTGGTATGAACCGTGACCTCATAATCAGCCTTTACGAACTCGTCAATGATTCTTCCGAGCTTTTTGGCGATAACAGCCTTTCCCGCAATAAGATTAACGATAAAATACATTTTTTTCATTTTATCTGTCCCCCTATATATATGATAATTATATTATAATACTTTTTGAAAAAATTTCAAGTACGGTCAGAATTAATTAAAATAAAAAAATATTCCCATACCTATTGACATTACAGAAAAACAGTGCTATAATAATAAAGCTGAATCACACAGCACAAAATACTGGGGTGTCGCCAAGCGGTAAGGCAGCGGACTCTGACTCCGTTATTTCGAGGGTTCAAATCCTTCCACCCCAACCAGTAAACCTCTGATGTTTTTGCATCAGAGGTTTTTTGTTGCAACTATCTGTGGTATGTGGTATAATATAGGAAGTCGGGCAGACCGATAAATAAGAATTTTTGCATGAGTTTATAAATGCAAAACAGAAGATATTTCTAATGATGAAGATGCAATTCGCTATGGTAAAAGGATGGTAAACGATGCGTAGAGTGCGTGAAATAACAATTTTTTCGTAGGTAAACGATGCGTCGGTTGATTTTGCGAGTTGTTGCATATATAATTGCAGTTG
>JAFXCR010000014.1 GCA_017516465.1 Ruminococcus sp. | reverse complement strand
CTGGATGTTTACAGCATCGATCCGTTCACAGGTGTTGGCACTGAATCCGACGGAGGCGAGGTAAATCTCCCCCAGACAGGTTACAGCGTGGTTTACAACTACATTATGCTTGCAGCAGCCGCAATGGTACTCTTCGGTATCTATGCAATGGCAAAGAGCAGAAAAAGAGATGAGGAATAATCCTCAATAACATCAAGAAAGGAGCGTCTTCGGACGCTCCTTTTGTTGCAATATAAAGTGAATTCAGCATGTCAGTACGACACCAAATGCAAATTATCCAGTTGTCCTGATTGCTTCACACAGTAATTACTGAACCTGTGAAAACTCACAACACATATCTCCGCTTCATAGAATGCACCACAATAGTTAGTAACACTGTCCAGCAGTGTATCATGCTCCTGCTTCGTACAGTGCCAGTCAAGTGATTCAGGTAGTTTGATCAGAACTGTGTGACTGCCGCTTTGAAAAACATAATCAAAAACACTGTTATACTGCCGTTTTGCGTCCTTCGGGATGTCAAACGGCAGTTTCTTTATGCATTCGGGCAACTGCTTCTCCAGTGCAAATTCATCGAGCTGTGATAGAATTTCATTTACAACATCGTGCGGAGCTGTAATCAATCTGCCCACATTCAGATATAAGAATCTGTGCCAGAAATCCACATAGGAGTTGAGGATAAAGTAGTAGTGTTCCTTGACTGTAATCAAGCCAGCCGCAATCAGTGCATCAAGATACTTCTTACACTGATTATTCGGAACAGCCATGTGCTTGGCGATTTCACTCAAGCGGTGATTCCCTGTCGCAATCGCATACAGAATCGCATGATAGGATTCGGGAGTACGGAACTGTTCGCTGAGCATCTGTGGCATCAAACGATACAACATGGAGTCTGTTGAAGTCCAAGCGTAAAAGTTATCAGAAAAGGGTTTATTCTCATCATAATCATTCAGCAAAGCAGACAGACCGCCTGTAACAGCACATAACCTTGCAATATCAACTGCGCTCATTTTTTGAGTGCGTTTTTTTATGTCCGATGAAGTGTACAGCGGTACTCTGAACAGTTCGTGTTTCCCGAATGATGACTCGCACCGACAAGGCAATAAAAACAGATTCTTCATATCAGTCAACGATTCGGAAAGCTGTTCAATAGCAGCAATAACTTCGGATTCTGACTTGCTATGTTCTAAATCATCAAGAACAATTCTGGTAGTGTGCTTCTTGAAAAACGGGACAAGGCACTGAAACGCTTCCTGCCACGTCATTGCAGAGGATAAGTTACCCCACATGCTGAAAGTGTTTTTAAACTGTGCAAGCGCAGTGCGTTGATCAAGTCCACGAAAGCTGAAATACATACTGCATTTTGTATTCTGTGCAAAGCTGATTGCAAGATGTGTCTTGCCTGTTCCCGAAATGCCACACAGCTTAATGATCCGATCACGTTCATGATTCTCGATACAGCTGCGTAGATGAGATGTGATTCTGCACTGTAATTCTTCCAAGTGAATCTGTATATCCAATTTCATTTCAGCACCTCCAATTTATCATATTGTAATATGACTAATTCTATTTTATCACGAGAATTGCACTCTGTCAATCGAAAATCAGGTGTTGCAGATGTTCGATTTTTGTGCATGGGAAATAAAAAGAACGGATTTGAAATGGTGTCCGATTGTGCAGGTAACTGAACTTGTTTCAAAAGGGGTAGTTTTTTGCAGCGTATCGCCGGCTCTTAAGTAGGGGGCAATGAAAGTCCCACGGTGAAATGTCAATAGGCAAAAAGTAGAAAAAGCAATGATATTTTTGTAAAAAGAGACAAAAAGACCAACTCCCAATAAAGCCTGCCATCAAAAAAATTTTGACAGGCTGAGAATTACCGGATCAGACCTCCGGTGGGATATAAAGGCGGTTAGTCTTTAGCAGTGTATAGACTAACCTGACCAACTTTCTGGCAGTAAGAACGAGTGCACGCTTATGCTTGTGCTTGGTCGCCTCTTGGTATTTGAGGGTGTAGAAACGCTTAAACTCCGGGTCGCATCTTCTCAGAGAATTTGCAGCTTCGCACAAGTAGTATTTGTATCTCCTTGCGATGAAATCGCACCGACACTTCCCGACATTTTCTCTTTTGCCATTCATGACTTCATGATGGAACAGCGGTCGTTCAGTGGTTCTGCAACGGATTTGTGTGAATTGCTGTATCAGAAATTCAATCGAAAGTATTACCCGAACCGATTGAGTCGTGATCTGATTCAGTACACAGAAGAACTGCAACGGTATGGTGTGCTGTTCAGCTTCAGGAGAAGTCATGGATGCCGCATACTGGAGCTTGAATATATTGAGTCGGGTGACGGTAACTTTATCGAAACCACTGCACTCCCTGTCAGCGTTTTGTGAGCGATTTGTGCCATCGGAATTACCGTAGGACAAGGTTATCGGAAATCGACACAGAACGCCGCACAGGCGAACGTGGGGCGTTTGTGGGCAGATAATGTCAACAATTGAAATGCAGGGTTTCTGGGTTCGCCGAAAGTAAACCTTTGGTTTGCCAGCATCGCATTCGACAGTTCGCATAGCGGCCCACCGAACGCAGCTGGTCGGGAGAACCCGAACCCCTTACGGCGAGCCGCCGCTCCCAATTGTGCCTTCGAATGATTTTAGCGTGGCAGATTATCGTTAATACAGTTGGATAAGCTGATCATTATGATTCTGATTTGATCTTGATACTTTCAATTTCACTGAATTCCTTGCTAAACTCAAATTCGATGTATCCATAGTTTTTAAGGTGATAGCACACGTTATTACTGTATTCCTCGTCTGGAGTTCCAAACGCATCAATGATTTGTTCTTTGGATGTTGCATGGGTAAATCCTTGATAAGTAAAATCGATTTTATCGAATCCTATATCAGGGTTCAGCTCAAGATATGTTACAACATTATCACTGACATCCTTGTCATCTATATCAAAATTTTTCAAGATGACACGTCCTATTCGTTCATCTGCTTTGTAGATTGCACCATACACATCATTGTCGTTTGCAGGAATCAGCATGGATGTATCCAGTTCAATATTAGAAAATTCTGAAAATCGGCACGGAATTGTGACGCTTTTTCCATTAAAGTGGAATGTCGTATTCAATTGGGGGGAATTTTTTGACACATCAGCAACGATGGCATTTTGTTTTTCTGACTCCTTGATACTAATCTTTGACTGTTCAGAAATGGTAGGAGGTTCATTATCGCATCCAGTTAAAGCCATAGACGTAAAAGCCATGCAAATAAAAAATGCGTGATATTTGTTTTTCATATCTTTCCTCATTTCTATGAATTGAAGTCTATTATCATTTCAAATTATATTGGATTTCATTAGAAATGTCAATCGAAATAGATTATATCATTTCACATTTACAGGCTGGGAAGCTGAACGAGGAATACTCCTCGCAGCAGAAAGAATTAGAAGAATGGAAGCACAGAACGCTATGACACGATGGCGAGTGGATATGAGCTGGAACAGGCAGAGCTGCGGCAGGAACTGCAGTGTATCACGAAAAAAATTGATGAGATGGACTTGCGTGAGATGTATGTGAAGGAGTTTATCGCTAAGGCGAAAACCTATATTGAGATGTCCGAGCTGACTCCTGAACTGCTGCGAGTGTTCATTCGCAGTATTGAGGTGTATGAGAAAGCGGAGAAGTACTCACGAACCTGTGGAAATAAGATCGTGATTCACTATACGTTTCAGGCAGGCAGCGGTCAGAGGGCGGATGCGGTAACGGACGAAGTAAGTGAAATGGCACTGCTTCCAGCATAAAAGCAAACCCGAAAGGCGATTGTGCCTTTCGGGTTACATACCACTCTCATTTCTCCGTTAAGGATAACAGACAAATAGTGCGGTGATTTTTTTATGAATTATTTCTTTTTAACTGTAAGGAATCTGCGGTAAAGTTCAGATACAGCAGTAGGGCTGCAATTGACCTGCTCAAGAATTACTGATATTTTATCCTGTGAGGTGTATTCATAGCTTGTGAGAACAGCAGACCATGGCAGTTGATTTTCAATGAAGAAATTTTTGAGAATTTCAGCAAGCAGGGGATTTTCCATTATTACTCTGACGGATGTATTTTCGCCATAGGAATAAGGCGAGGAGATATCGGCATAAACATTACATTCTGCTTTTAAATCACGGGACGAGAATCCGGCTGAAATTGTATAGAACCCTTCCTCCATAGTCCACTGTGATAAATTTGGGTCATAGCTTTCAAAGCTGTGTCTGTCCAGCGTGAAGATAGTAGTTTTTTCTTCGTCTGGTTCAAGATGAATCTTTCTGAAATGCTTAAGCTCTCGTACCGGTTTCGTGATAGTACTCTCAGGATCTGAAATATATATCTGAACTACGGTTTTTCCGCTTTTATTTCCTGTGTTTCTGACTGTTACAGAAACATCAAGACAATCTGTGAAGGTATCAGCTCCGGTGGAAATATCAGTGATTTCAAAATTTGTGTAAGAGAGACCATGACCAAAGCAGAACAGCGGTGATATTTTTCTTGCGTCGTACCAACGATATCCTACGAATATTCCTTCACCGTAGCAGACCTGCATACCATCACCAGGGAAATTGAGATATGACGGAGTATCTTCGATTCTTTCTGTCCATGTCAAAGGAAGCTTTCCTGACGGATTTACCTTTCCGCAAAGACAGTCGGCAAGAGCATTTGCTCCCTGCATTCCCGGAAGAAATGTACAGAAAATTCCGTCAAAACGATTTTCGTAACCGTCAAGTGAAACCGGACCGCTTACATTGAGGATAAGAATTTTTTTGATATTCTTTTTATCTGCCTCATCAAGCAGAGCGTCTATTATCTGCCTTTCTGATTCTTCAATTGATATTGTATATCTGTCTCTGCCTTCCTGACCTCGGAGACTGTATACATACACGAGTACATCAGAATTATCAGAGAAGCAGTTGTGTGTTACGTTGTTGAAGCGAGCTTCAAGTGCTGATATAAAAGAAGCATTTCTGTTGGTGTTTATTCCTGCACTTCCTTCTCCGCAGGTCAGAAGATAATGACTGTATCTTCCGAAAAGTGCAATATTATTTTCCGGATCAAGAGGCAGTGATTTATTGTGATTTTTAAGAAGAATGATACCTTCTGCTGCTGCTTGGTATGCGATTCTGTCGGATTTTTCAACATTTATTATGCCGGTAGGTGCCTTGGAATATTTCTGTGCAAGTTTTGCAATGCGTTCGGAAGATTCACCAAGTGCCTGACGGGAAAGTGTTCCTGAGTCGTAGGCTTCACGAAGTCTGACAGGGGACATCGGTCCTGGCATGATGAGATCATTTCCGGCATTTACAGCGTTTTCGGGATTATATACAGCTCCCCAGTCAGATATGATTACACCGCCGAATCCCCACTCATTGCGGAGAATATCAGTGAGCAGCTTTTTATTTTCTGTACAGGGAGTACCATTAATCTGATTGTATGCACTCATGACCGTTTCTGCTCCGGCTTCTGCACAGGCTTTGAATCCGGGGAGATATATTTCATGAAGTGCTCTTTCAGAAATGAATTCGTTTATATTCATTCTGTTTGTTTCCTGATTATTTGCGGCGAAATGTTTTACATTAGCGGCAACTCCAGCGGACTGGACTCCCTTCACAAGCTCAGGTGCGAGCGAGGATGTGAGAAATGGATCTTCCGAATATCCCTCAAAGAGCCTTCCGTTTCTTATATCTCTGTGTATATTTATATTAGGTGTTCCGAGAAGAATATTTATTCCGAACGCTCTTGCCTCATCGCCGAGTGCCTCTCCAACGGCATAAATGAGTTCAGGATTCCATGTGGAGCTGAGCAGTATTCCGGATGGAAAGCATGATGGAGCCGTCATATCGGGAGTGATTTCCTTAAGCTTGCTGTATATCCATTCATAAAGTTCTTTTGATTCTTCTGATTTTATTTTGTGAGGAGAATAGAAGTTATTCAGTACATCTCTGAGACAGTCTCCCCCGATTCCGTCGATATGGTTTTTGCTGAGAAAGTCTCCGAAGAGTTGTTCAAAATTTATACCCGTACCTCCGTCGAGGAGCTGCAGAGAAGGGATATTTTTCTCAGGAATTGGTGTTGTTGAAAAAAATGTTGCACCGTTTACAAGGGAAATCTGTTCGTCTGCGGTGAAATTGAAATCAGCCATGTTAATCTCCTTCCGGATATTTTCTGTGAATTCATTATCTGACAAATCATTGTCGTATATTTAGGATATTGTCTGGTATTCCGGCTGTTTAATCTGTATACATGACACAGTTTTTTCCACTGTGTTTACCTTTATAGAGACGGCTGTCGGCATGACTGATGATCTTATCAACAATATCATCCGGCTGACCTTCGCAGATACCGAAAGTCATTGTAACGAAAAATGTTGAATCATTACTTGTAAACTCATGCTGCTTTATTGAACGTATAATTTTTTCTGCATATGCAGAGCCTGAAGAAATATCTGAATCGGGGATAACAAAGAGAAATTCTTCTCCGCCCCATCTTGCAATAAAGCCGTTTGGAGGAAGATTCTCCCGTATAATGCCGGAAACAGACGAGAGAACATCGTCTCCGATATCGTGACCGTATGTATCATTTACTTTTTTGAAGTTGTCTATATCACCTATACCAATAACAAAGGATTTTCTGCTGTTTTTACTTTCAGTACTAATATCTGCAAGTATTCTTCCCATTTCACGGCGGTTGCTGAGCTGAGTAAGAGGATCAGTAGAAGCCATAATTCTGAGTTGTTCGTTCTGCACTCTTAGTTTGCATTCTGTATAACGATTTATAATAGTATATATTGTTGTAAAATAAATGAGTATAGATGAGTCACTGAATATATTTATAACGTAAAAAATAGTATGATAAGAGTTCTTTTCAAAGCTGTATATGGAACTGTCAGGTCTAAGGGATAGAAATCCGAGTATACCATAGAGTAATATTGATACTGTCATTATTATAAAAGAATTATTTTTGTTTTTGTCCGGCATAAGAAAGGCAATAGGAATTATCATAAGCAGGAACATTCCGAAATCGGATTCCCAGCCTACACATAATGTTGCTACTGATGCGTGGATAATTATTTCTATAAACGTTGCATACACAAGTGCACTTTTTTCTTTTACCTTTCTCACGAGGATTAATGTTGAAAAGTAAAAAATTACGCTGAATATATTGAATATTTTCATAATTGTAATACCGGTTGCGGCAAAAAGCAGAAGATAGGCAATATGAACTGCAAGACACGCTGAAAATCCGATAAAATATGCAAGAAATTCTATTTTCTGCGAAATAAGATGATCTATTTTTTTGATAAACGCAAGATCTTTATTATATTTTTCTTTTGTATACATACATTTCACTTCCTTGGCGGAACTGTTTTGTTTCCGTTTTATTTTTTCATTACCCCAAATATTATTAGTTATATTCAATTATACATTAAAAATAAATAAAAATCAATAGATAAAGTGTGAAAAATTGGGTAAAATTTGCACAAATTAAGTGGGAGAGCTTTTACATCAAATTTGATTTTAAGGCTTTACACAGCCGTCTGTTTTATGGTATAATTAAAGTGTAATTGAAAAAACGGAGGAATAAAATGAGCATACTTAATGTTGAAAACGTTACGCACGGATTCGGTGCGAGACAGATACTTAATGACGCTTCTTTCCGACTGCTTAAGGGTGAACACGTCGGACTTGTAGGGGCAAATGGTGAGGGTAAATCGACTTTCCTGAATATAATAATGGGAAAGCTGCAGCCGGATGAAGGCAAAATAGAATGGTGCAGACATATTACTACCGGATATCTCGATCAGTACAGTACACTTGAAAAGGGTAAAACTATCCGTGACATACTGCGTGAGGCTTTCGATCACCTTGCAGAGCTTGAAGCTGAAATGATGGGGCTTTACGAGAAGATGTCCGATTGCCCTGAGGATGAAATGAATTCCCTCATGGAGGAAGTCGGCGATATACAGAGCATTCTTGATTATAGCGGATATTATACCATTGATGCAAAGATATCTGAATATGCCAATGGTCTCGGATTGAATGAAATTGGTCTTGACAGAGATGTTTCCGAACTTTCAGGAGGTCAGAGAGCAAAAGTACTGTTGGCAAAGGTTCTGCTGGAAAATCCGATGATACTCATTCTCGATGAGCCTACAAACTTTCTTGATGAGAACCATATCAGATGGCTGACAAATTTCCTTCAGAATTATGAAAATGCGTTCATACTTGTATCGCATGATGTTCCGTTCATGAACAGCGTAATCAACGTTGTATATCATGTTGAAAATGCCATTATGACTCGTTATACCGGAGATTACGACAACTTCGTGAGAATGTACGAGCTTAAAAAGAGGCAGATAGAACAGGCTTACGAAAAACAGCAGAAGGAAATCGCTGATCTTGAGGACTTCATTGCCCGCAACAAGGCAAGGGTTGCTACAACCAATATGGCTAAGTCACGTCAGAAAAAGCTTGATAAAATGGACAAGATTACTCTTATGCGTGAAAAGCCGAAGCCGACCTTTTCGTTCAGAAAAGCTCGTACTCCCGGACGTGTTGTTATTGACTGCAAGGATGTAGTTCTCGGATATGACGAACCACTCACAAAACCGATATCCATTAAGGTGGAAAACGGACAGAAAATAGCTATACGCGGCGTGAACGGCATAGGCAAATCCACGCTGCTTAAAACGCTTCTTAAGATTATTCCTCCTGTTTCCGGATATGTTGAGCATGATCAGTTCGTTGAATATGGTTACTTTGAACAGGAAGAGGAAAGCTCCTCCGAAACAGCACTTGATGTTATCTGGGCAGAGTATCCATCAATGACAAATGCTGAGGTGCGTGCTGCACTTGCACAGTGCGGACTCACAACTGAGCATATCACCTCGCAGATGCGGGTGCTTTCCGGAGGGGAAAATGCAAAGGTGAGAATATGCCGGATAATGCTCAGAGAGATAAATTTGCTTGTCCTCGACGAGCCTACGAATCACCTTGATGTTGACGCCAAGGAATCACTAAAAAAGGCGATAAAGGACTATAAGGGAACAGTTCTCATCGTCAGCCATGAGCCGGAGTTTTATATGGATATTGCAGATAATATCTGGAATATCGAGGAATGGTCAACTAAAATAATATAACATAAATAATTCTAAAAAGAAAAGGGGTTGTCGGAATTGAAAAAAATTGTAAGTCTGCTTCTTGCAGGAGCGTTTATCGGAACATCTGTATCAGAATACTTACTTGCTGCTGAATCTCCCGTACTTACTGCGGAGGCTACGGATTATCTCAGCAAGGATGTTGACGCATTACAGTACACATACGAAATTTTTCCTCTTATGGAACCGTTCAATGAATACTTCTATGTGAAAACAGAAAATCCGCACCCTGAATCGTTCAGATTTTCTGATAAGGATTCTCCTTATTCTGAAACATCGGTAATATATAACGATGAAAATATCTATGCAGATGTTGATTACGAAAATGAGGAATTCTGCCGTGTGAACGGAGGATACATATTCAAGAGTGCAACTACCGACGGCGGCGAGGTTGAACTCCAGATACACGAGGACATAACCGCAGAGGAATTCAATACCGAGATTTATGGTACGCCTAATCCGGAGGTTACGGGATATTCTCCTTATCACGGTATGCCGGTCGGTACATACAAGGAGTATATAGACGGAAGCAATGTGTATTACATAAGGGGATATTACAAATGGTCTGATACAGGCGTGAAATTCACATTGCCTGAGCTTTGCGATGACTGCGACTACCTTATAGATAATTTTGCGGAAGGATCAGACTTTTTTGCGGATATGAACTCGGTGCAGGAGGGATTCTCTTCAATCTGCTTTTACAGCGGTTCGTATGTAAGAGGAGAGGTATATCGTTCTGGCGAAAGAGACTGGCGGCTGGCAGGAGCTCCCTATGTTGATCAGATATTCTATATTTACAGTCCCTACAACCGTCGGGATAATAAAAGTCTGTTATCATCAGTGATATATCCGTACAGATACGATTCTCTTGGATTTCCCAGTATGATGAAGCAGGTGGCACTCCGTCTGGATGAATCTGCTGTCTGTGAGTGGAGCGATTCCAGCCATGCCCATGTTAATGTTACACTGAACGGCGAAACTCATACATATGGCGGTCAGGGAAATGGAGAAGGTCAGGGAATCAGTGAGGACAAGATCAATCGCCGATATGCCTTCGTGGAAAATGATGAATCGGTAACTCTTCAGGAAGCAAAAAAGGTTCTTGACGATTATATTGCAATTGAAATGGAAGATGATATCCCCCGTGACGGAGAACTTACATGGGATAAAATATATGATACTGTCGGCGACGGTGAATGGGTAGATATGGGCGGAAGCTACACATATCTGTATCAGAGCAATGATGAGGCTTCGTTTATCTGTGATGAATGGGGCGAAGGAAACAGTATTTACTGGGGCGGAAGTCTGGGATACTGTTCCGATATGTGGGTTGACGGACGGTATATCAGCAAGTTCAAGCGATATGTAAAGGGAGCAACACTGGAGGAATATCCTGAAAGTGCCGTTCTGATCAGAGAGATGATGGTTCCTGAGATCGTGGATTATACAAGGGAATGGGATTCTGAAACTCAGAAATTCATCTACAAATCTGTGCAGATAGCTGAGACGGTGCAGAAAAATGTGGTTTTCAGATATGACACTGAGGCTCAGATATGGAAGGCGAGTACCAATATGTGGGGAACTAATAATTATTTTTCCATGTATCAGGAACTGCTGGATCAGGGACTCCTTGATGAAAAGTATTATGATATGATAACTCTTACCCGTGATGAGTTTGAAAGTGCTGTTAATATCGGAAAAACAGATAAGGAACCGGAAAGCGGAGTGCTGTTTGACGGATATTCTCCGCAGGGAACTCGCTTTATGAACGGAGACTGCAACAATGATGGTGTATGCAGTATAGCTGATTTGGTTGTATTGCAGAAGTGGCTGATATATGATTCCGGTGATACAGTCATAAATAAGCGTAATTCCGATCTTTGCAAGGATGATCAGCTTGATTCCTTTGATTTATGTCTGCTCAGAAGACTGATTGTTGAATCATACGCTGTATCTCAGTAACAAGTAAAAATCCCCTTAACGTACGTCCGTACGTTAAGGGGATTTTGATTATATTAAAGGTTATAGTAACGGTCAAATTCAGCGGGATGGGGAATTGCTGCGAGTGCACGGCATTCCTCACGCTTGGAGTTGATGAATTTAGTGATAAGCTCCTCAGGGAAAACTCCGCCTGCAAGGAGATAATCGTGATCCTTTTCAAGAGCGTCAAGAGCCTGCTCAAGAGATGTCGGGAGATGAGTAAGCTTTGCCTTTTCCTCGTCGCTGAGGTGGAAGAGATTCATATCATACGGACCCCAGCCGTTCTCGTGAGGATCAATCTGATTTTTGATACCGTCAAGACCAGCCATAAGAATTGCTGCATAGCAGAAATACGGGTTGCAGGTAGCGTCGGGGTTACGAAGCTCAAAGCGTCTGCGGTCAGGTGTTTTTGCGTATGCAGGGATACGGATTACCGCACTGCGGTTTGATGTTGCATATCCAACGGTAACAGGAGCCTCAAATCCGGGAACGAGTCTCTTGAATGAGTTTGTACTAGGGTTAGTTATTGCACAGAGTGAGTTGATATGCTTGAGGAGACCGCCCATGAAGTAGTGAGCTTCACGGCTGAGATGAGCATAACCGTTGTCATCAGAGAATACAGGTTGTCCGTCCTTGAGGAGAAGCATATGGACGTGCATACCGTTTCCAGCCTCGCCCATGACAGGCTTGGGCATGAATGTTGCTGACTTTCCGTATTTTTTTGCAGTATTATGGATTATATACTTTATAGTCATTGTTGCGTCAGCCATAGTTGACATCACACCGAGTTTGGGTTCAATTTCAAACTGACCTGCCGCACCTACTTCGGGATGGTGGTAGTTTATGCCGATTCCTGCTTCTTCCATGAGGAGGCACATTTCGCTTCTTGCTTCGTATGAAACATCGTAAGGCTTTGCGATATGGTAGTTCTTCTGTTTAGGAACGATATTACCCATACCTTCAACAGCACTGTTCCAGTGAGCTTGCTGAGCGTCAACTGAGAATCCAACTGACTGTGCACTTACATCCCAACCTACGTTATCAAAGAGGTAAAATTCAAATTCAGGGAGAATAAGCATAGTATCAGCAACGCCGCAGTCATTCATGTACTGCTCTGCTGCTGCAACGATATTTCTCGGATACTGTGCAAGCGGACGGTTTTCAGGATAATCAATAATCATTGCGTTACCCATCATTGAAAGAGTGGGGATTTCGCAGAAAGGATCAATTGAAGCTGTGTCAGGATCGGGGATAAATACCATGTCGCTTTTTTCAACAACAGCATATCCGTAGTTGGAGGCATCGAAGCCTATGCCGTTTTTCATTACATCTTCACTGAAATCCTTTGCAGGAATTGTAACATGGCGGAACTGTCCGTTGATATCAACCATTTTGAAGTCAACCATTTTGATATCTTTTTCACGGATAAGCTCCATTATTTTCTGTACTTTTTCGTTCATTTGGAAAGTTCTCCTTTTTACATAAATAATAACGATATACGTTAAAGAAAATTATACCATATTTCTTGTGATTTTTCAAGTTTTTTTGTAGAAAAATGAAATAGTGACATCGTACAAATTATTTTGTTGAACTTTGTATGGTATGTAAAATATCTTTCATCAGTTATCGATTATGACGCCTTATTTCAGTTTAATGCAATGAGTCCGCTGTCGATCATTTCCTGTACGGCAAGCATTACGCCGATTTTTCCGGATGTGTAGGTTATTCCGCCCTGCATCCAGACTGCAAACGGCTCACGGATAGGAGCGTCAGCGGAAAGTTCGATAGAAGCTCCGTTTGTGAATGCTCCGGCAGCCATTATTACCTGACTTGTATATCCGGGCATATCCCATGCTTCCGGCACAACGAATGAATCTATCGGTGCGCCCTTCTGAATTCCTCGGCAGAATGCAGTGAGGTGTTCTTCGTCACCGAGTTTTATCGCGGTAACGATATCGCCGTGCTTTTCGTCCTTGCGTGGAGAGCATTCAAATCCGAGCATGGTGAGAAGTTCGCTTGCAAATGCTGATGTTCTGAGTGCGTTTGAAACAACATCCGGAGCAAAGAAAAGTCCGAGAAGCATTTCACGGTTCATACCGAGAGTACATCCGACTTCCTTACCCATTCCCACACAGGTAAGACGATAGGAGCAAAGCTCAACAAGATCGGCACGTCCGGCGATATATCCGCCTGTACGGGCAATTCCGCCGCCGGCATTTTTGATGAGTGAACCAATAATAATATCAGCACCGACTTCGGAAGGCTCACGCTGCTCAACGAATTCACCGTAGCAGTTATCTACCATGATTATAGCGTCAGGATTTCCCTTTTTAATAGCTTTTACCATTTTTTCAATGTCATCTGTTGTAAAGGCACGGCGGAGCGAATATCCTCTTGAACGCTGGATATAGGCGACTTTTGCACCCTTTATTGCTTCTGTAATGCCTTCAAGATCGGCTGAACCGTCTTCATTGAGGTCAACCTGACCATATTCAATGCCGAAATCCATGAGAGAGCCGTTTCCCTTTGTGCCGCTGATTCCGATAACTTCTTCAAGAGTATCGTATGGCTTTCCGGTAATTGAAACTATCTTGTCTCCTGTTCTGAGAACGCCGGAAAGAGCAACTGACAGAGCATGAGTTCCTGAAACAAAATTGAATCGCACGAGAGCGTCCTCTGTACCAAGAACCTGTGCAAAAACCTTGTCGATAACGTCACGTCCGAGATCGCCGTAGCCGTATCCGGTAGAACCATAGAAGCAAGGTTCGCTTACCCTGTTGTCAGAGAATACCTTGAGAACCTTTGCACCGTTGTATTCAGCTGTCTGATCTATTTCGCTGAATGCTTCGAAGCAGTTTTTTTCAGCCTGTTCGGCAAGTGCCATAAGCTTTGCGTCAAAATTATATATATTTCTGAAATTCATTTATTTTTCTCCTTAAAATGATGTATATCAGAGTTTTCCCTTTGTCATGCTGTCCTTTTCGATGTCGATACGTTCAAGAACAATTTCGTGTCCGACCTCACGGAATCCTATTTCCTCGTAGAAGCTCTTGCGGACATCAAGTGCAAGAAGATAGGCACGCTTTCCGAGTCCGTTGAAGAATTTTGCCAGCCATTTGAGGAATTCTCTTGCATATCCTCGTCCACGGGCAGCAGACGTGGTTGCTACCTGTGCGATCAGAATGGTACTTCCGATATCGAATGATACAGAAGCGGTAGTAGAGTTCCTGTATGTAAACACACGGCTTATTCCGTGACGGCAGCGGTGTGAGGTATCGGTATACCAAAGGGAAAAATCAGTAATATTCGGGAAGCCTTCGCTGAGAATATCGTATACATCCGTAAGCTTTGGATTGAATTCAACGTGTTCCTCGATAGCTTCCAGAGGTGATTTATCGGGAATAAGCTCGAATATTGTTCTGTTAAGACGCTGATACTGTTCCGTAAGACCAATCCCTTCAAGAATATTGCTGTCTCCTTCAATGCGGAACGGCATATTCATGGAGATAAAAAGATCAATTTCCTGATCTGGTCTGAGATTTCCGTCTGTGCAGATTATCAGTGTCGAATTTATAATGAACATGAAGCCATAGCCGCTTTCGTTGGTGATTTTGTAGAATCGACAGAAGTCGTAATTTGGACCGTATGCTCTCATATATGAGAGCATTTTTTTGCCGCACAGAGTTTTCATCAGCAGCGGACGATCAAGCTCATGTTCGTGTTCGATAAGTTTTATCATAGCTCACATATCCTTTGTGTAAGTTTTTTGACAAGCTTTAATGAGCTTTCAAGATCGCTCCACTGGATAACGCAGCTGGGAGAGTGAAGATATCTGCACGGAACAGATACGGCAATAGTACGCACTCCGCCGCGGCTCAGATGGATAGCTCCGGCATCGTTTCCTCCGGCGATCATGGTTTTTGTCTGACATGGGATATCTTCCTCAGCAGCGATATCAAACGCAAGAGCGTACAGCTCCTTGTCGTATACGGTGCTTCTGTCCATGAATGATACAACAGGACCATTTCCGAGTACGCATACACGCTTTGCTCCGGAAACTCCGTCGATATCTGCGGCTGTTGTAGCTTCAAGAACAACGGAAAAATCAGGATCAACAGAAAATGCGGATACTTTTGAACCTCTCAGTCCGATTTCCTCCTGAACATTGAAAATGAAATATGTGTCGTATTCGATTTCGCTGCGTATCATTTCTATCATCATTGCACATCCGGCACGATCGTCAACAGCCTTGGATTTCAGGCGATTTTCGCCAAGCTCTGTGAATTCGGAGCTGAAATAAATACAGTCTCCGAGTGAAACATATTTTTCAGCTTCTTCTTTGTCAGCGGCACCGATATCAATGTACATTGCATCTGTTTTGGGAGCCTTTTCACGCTGTTCCTTGGAAAGATTATGGACAGCGGCAGAGCCGGCAACACCATATATTTTATTTGTTCCGACACGAACCTGACGTCCGATAATGACGGAAGGATCAATTCCTCCGACAGTGCCGAAAAGCAGAGTTCCGTCTGGCTGAATTCCGGTAACGATAAGACCTACCTCATCCATGTGAGCACATATCATAAGCTTTTTGTCGGGAGTTTTTCTGCCTTTTTTGAAGCAGATAAGATTTCCGAGATTATCAGTGCGATATTCGCAGAAATCCTTGATTTTATCTGTAATAAGTTCTCTTACAGCCTTTTCATCACCGGAGATTCCGTCAGCAAGGCAGAGTTCTTTAAGCAGTTCTCTCATCAGTTTCCCTCCTTGATAAATTCAGCGAGAAGTCTTGCGGTAAGTTCGACATCTCTGATATCAATGACCTCAGCCGGAGTATGCATATTTCTCAGCGGAATGGAAACAGTACAGGTTCTTGCTCCGCATCGGCTTACGGAATACTGATCAGCATTGGTGGAGGTGAGTCCGCTCATGACTTCTGTCTGGTAAGGAATATCCGATTTTTTTGCTGTATTTATCAGCTCGTTGGAAAGCTCTCTGTTGAGTGAGGGGGAAATTCCAATCATCGGACCTTTTCCGAGATAACCGCACTTGTTTTCGTCCTCTGATTGTGCGTAGGCGAAGCTTACATCAACAGCGATTGCAATATCAGGATCAAGTTCGTATGCACCGATTTTTGCACCACGCTCGCCGAGTTCTTCCTGTGCTGAGAAAATTACAGTTACATTGTATGCAGTAGGGTGTCCCTGTAAAAGTTCAAGTGTATAAAGAATCGAAGCAGCACCGCAGCGGTCGTCGAGTGCTCCGGAAGTAATTCGTGAGCCAATAAGACTGCGGCACTTTACATCAAAGGTAATAGTATCGCCAAGGGAAACGATGCTTTCAAGGTCTGCTTTTGTCATTCCGGTATCTATTGCGGCTTCGTCAAAAGAAATAACCTTGCTGTCACCGGAGGAAAGATGCGGCGGAACAGAGCATATTACGCCGGAAATCTCCTTTTTTCCGTGAATGATTACAGGCTGTGCCGGAAGCAGACGGCGGTCAATTCCGCCGAGATTTCCTACCTTGATAAAGCCTTCGCTGGTTATATTTGTAACGATCATACCTATCTGATCAATATGAGCGTCGAGTACAAGTGAGGGGAGTCCGCTGCGGAAATCTCCGAATCGTCCGACAACATTGCCGTTTATAATTGCGGCATCGGGACAATATTTTTTCAGCATATTCATGGCAAGTTCAGCGGCACGAGCTTCATTTCCTGATGCTCCGGAAACTTCCGTGAGTTCTGCGATCGTTTTTTTAAGATCCATAATAAAATCCTTTCATAAGTTATACCTTATTATTATAACAGATAATATTATTATTTTCAAGAGAAATACAGAGAAAAGTATGTGTAAAAAATATATAGGCAATGTAGGGTGCGATGCCCACATCGCACCGTAGACATATTACATTCATAACGGGCGGATGTAGGCATCCGCCCCTACATAAGAAATAAAACAAAAAATATGTTTTCCCACGAAAATTTTACACATACCAGATAAAAAAACTCTGCTTCCGGAAAAAGAAGCAGAGCTTTGAGATTATGCCTTCATTTCAGCCTTGATGCTGTCGAATTCTTCTGTAATTTCCTTGTCAGGAGCAGAAGTTACAAGTGAAACGATGATGATTGCGAGAAGTGCTGCAACGAATGCCGGAAGAAGCTCATAGATAGCGAATACGCCGCCGAGTTTGCTGATTCCGAACTTCCATACGAATACCATGATTGCACCGACGCTCATTCCGGCAATAGCACCATATTTGTTAGAGCGTTTCCAGAAAAGTGCTGCGAGCATTACAGGAGCAAATGTTGCACCGAATCCAGCCCATGCAAATGAAACGATTTTGAAAACAGAGCTGTTTTCGTCCCATGCGATAATAACGCCGAGAATTGCTATTACAATAAGTACTATTCTTGCGACGAGCATTGACTGCTTGTCTGTAAGCTTTACCTTGAATACACCCTTGAGGATATTTTCGGACATACTTGAGGATGCTGCAAGAAGCTGTGAGTCGGATGTAGACATTGTACAGGCAAGAATTCCAGCGAAAACAAGTCCTGCGATGATTGCGAGGATAACGTGTTCATCAGCCATGAACTGTGCGATTTTTATGATGATCTGCTGTGAATTGTCTGCGTTAAGCTCGTCTACCTTGCCCATAGCGGAAAGCTTGTTTCCGATGAATCCGATGAAGATAGCGATTGCCATTGAAATAACTACCCATACAGAAGCAATTCTTCTGGAAGTTTTTATCTTGTTCTTGTCCTCGATTGCCATGAAGCGGAGGAGGATATGAGGCATACCGAAGTAGCCGAGTCCCCATGCTAAAAGGGAAGCAATTGTAAGTGTCGAATATTTGTCGGAGTGTGCTGTAACTACCTTTCCGCTTTTTTCTACAACTTCGGGAACGTGAGTATCGCTCAGTGAAAAGTATCCGGGAAGATCCTTTGCGTTTTCGATAACTTCATTCATGCCGCCGGCAGTATGGATTCCGAAGCCAACGATACTGATAAGTGCAAGAGTCATAACGATACTCTGGATAAGATCAGTAAAGCTTGCTGCCATAAATCCGCCTGTACATGTGTATGCAATGATAATGATCGCACTGAAGATCATTGCAAGGTGGTAATCCCAGCCAAAAAGCTGGCTGAAAAGTGTTCCGCAGGCTGCAAATCCGGAGCCTGTATATGGAACGAAGAAGATAAGGATGATTAAAGCTGTGGCACCCATGAGAATCTTTTTGTTGTCTCTGTAACGGTTTGAGAAGAAGTCAGGGATCGTGATAGCTCCGCAGCGGTGAGAGTAGACTCTCAGTCTTTTAGCCACGATAAGCCAGTTGATGTATGTACCGATAGCAAGACCAATAGCCGTCCAGCCTGCTTCAGCACCTCCTGTGAGATAGGCAACTCCGGGAAGCCCCATGAGAAGCCAGCTGCTCATATCCGATGCTTCAGCACTCATAGCTGTTACGATCGGACCGAGCTTTCTGCCGCCGAGGTAGAAATCTCCGACGCTGGAATTCTTTTTGGTAAAAGAAAATCCGATGAGTAGCATCATGCCCATATAAGCAATAATGGTGATCATGATAATGATTGTTGATGTGCTCATGATAAACTCCTTTACTTTAATATAGTACTTTGATTATACACTATAATTCATATTTCGTCAATGTTTTATATCATATTTTTTCAAAAGTTTAGAAAAATTGGGGATTCTGCAATGAATTTATAAATTTCATCTTGACAAAGTACGATAAATAATGTATATTAAAGTTGTATAATTATATCCGGAGGGCACTCCGGGAAATGAGAGGGGTATGCAATTTGAAATTTAAGAAAATTACTGCTGCTGTATCGGCTATGGCTATGGCAGCGGGTATGGCTGCTTATCTGCCGGCAGAAAAGGCAGGTTCACCTGTTATCAGTGCATCTGCTGCGGTTGATGTAAACTATGCTGAGGCACTTCAGAAGGCACTGTTCTTCTATGAAGTACAGCAGTCCGGTGTTCTTCCTGAGTGGAACAGCGTAAGCTGGCGTGCAGATTCAATGGTAGACGAGGACGGAAAAGAAACTGATGTCATTCCCGGTGGCTGGTTCGATGCAGGCGACCACTTCAAGTTTACACTTACAAACGCTTATTCTGCGTCAGTTCTTGCATGGGGTTATATCCAGTACAAGGATGCCGTAGACAAGGCTGGTCTCGGTGAAGTTTATCGCAACAACGTTCAGTGGGGACTTGATTACGTTATGCAGGCAGACAGAGGCGATAAGGTTATTGGTACTATCGGTGACTTTACAGGCGGCTCTACTGACCATAACATCTGGTGTAGTGCTGAGGTTTACCTCAGAAAGCATCATCTCAACAACGGCGACTGGGTACGTCCTTACGATGAGATCGCAGATTCTACAACAATAGCTCTTTGTGCAGCAGCACTTGCACAGGGATATATTATCTTCAAGGACGAGCAGCCTGACAAGGCAGCAGCTTATCTTGCGCAGGCAAAGAAGTACTTTGAGACTGCTGACTCTATCAGAGACAACGAAAACGGTGCTATGGGAACCATGTACAAGCCAAGCTCATGGGTTGATGACTGTATGTACGCTGCAAACTGGCTCTATATGGCTACTGGCGATGAAGCTTATCTAAAAAAGTGCGAAACTGATTATATTCCGCAGTTCCCGACAGAGAGCCAGTCCACAGACTGGAAGTATACATGGGGATTCTGCTGGGATGATACAACACAGGCAGCCGCTCTGCTCTATGCTATAAACACAGGCAAGAAGGAGTGGATCGACCATATCTCACATCACCTTGATTACTGGGATGAGGGATACGGCGGAAAGCGTGTAACATATACTCCCGATGGTCTTGCATGGCTCATGAACTGGGGTGCAAACCGTCATTCTGCAAATACAGTATGGATTGCAAAGGTTGCTGCTGATACAATTTTCAAGGACGATGCTTCACTTGCTTCAAAGTACAATGACTGGGCAAAGGGACAGCTTGACTATATGTTCGGAGACAACGATCTCGGGCTTTGCTATGTTCTCGGAATGGGCGACAAGAATCCTACTGCTATCCACCACAGAACAACTTCCGGCGTTCACGATGACCACTGGAATGATCTCGGTCAGGAAGGCAGCAACGAGGGCTGGCAGACAGAATATGCTCATACTCTCTATGGTGCACTTGTCGGAGGTCCTAATCAGTCAGGCGAATACACAAACAGCGTTGCTCAGTATGAGTATTCAGAAGTAGCTATCGACTACAATGCTGGATTTACTGCTGCGATGTGTGCTATGATCGAAGATAACGGCGGCACAAAGCTTGCTGACTTCCCGCCCAAGGAAACACCTACATGGGATGAATGGAAGGTCGGTGCTGTTCTCAATGGTAAGGGTGACAGCTACACAGAAATCAAAGCATGGGCAATGAACCACACAGCATGGCCGGCAAGAGTTCAGAAGGATATATCCTATCGTTATTTCTTCGATGTATCTGAACTTCTTGAAGCAGGATATTCAGTTGATATTTTAAAGGTTGAAGGAAAGTCTCAGCAGTATAAGGAAGGCGAACAAGGTTACGGTACTGTATCAGGTCCCTATAAGTATGAAGGAGATCCTTCCGGAAACACATATTACGCAGAAGTTAAGTTCGAGGATGGCAGAGCAATTCAGCCAACCGGACAGAGTGAACATCGTGACGAGGTACAGTTCAGAGTATCAATTCCCGATGCTATCGACGGAAAGCCTACAAAGGGGGCATGGGATCCTACAAACGACTTCTCATATGAGGGTGTAACTGCTACTGACAGTCTCAAGGATCCTGCTTCCTATAATAAGCATATTCCTATGTACATTAATGGAATTCTTGTATGGGGCGAAGAACCCGACGGTACAAAGGCAGTTCCTGGTGCTGATCTCGGAGAAACAGATAATCCGACACCTGATCCGGATCCCGGCACAACTCCTGATCCCGGCACAAAGCCTGAGGTAGATGTATGGGGCGATGCAAACTGTGACGGAAAGGTTCTCCTCAACGATGCAATACTCGTGCTTCAGGTAATAGGAAATCCTGATGTTTACGGCGAGAACGGTTCTGATGATATGCGTATTACTGCACAGGGTGTATTGAATTCTGACGTTTACGAAAACGGATCAGGTATTACAAATATGGATGCTTTGTCCATTCAGAAGTATATTCTTGGTCTGTTGACTGAGCTTCCTGAGAAGTAATTTAATCAATTCATGATTTATTAGCAAGAGGGCGTTGATGCCCTCTTGCTTTTTTGAATATTTTGTCATATTGCACAAAAAAACTCTTGTATCATTGGGGCAATGAACGAAATTCCAGAAAAGCTCTTTACTTTTTTTTCGGGATATAATATAATGGAATTGATGAAAAGGGGAAGTGCAATCTGTCTTAATGACACACTTTTTATCATAAATTACACATGATATAATCGCAATGTGTGCACTGGCATTGCGTTATAATTTACAATAATTTATATTTTTCAGGGAGGGTATTTAAAATGCATAAGAAATTATCAAAAGCAATCGTTGCAAGTCTTATGGCAGCAACAGTGGTTGCACCCGCAATTCCTGCTGTGGCACCTATGAGTGTATCAGCTGGTCAGGTTCTTGGTGAATCTACATTCGAATACAAGGCACTTCCTTGGCATACTTGTGAATCAAGCCCTGCTAAGCAGAACTTCTTAATCGAAGACGGTGCTTTCCACATCTCGATTATTACAGCTGATGGTGCTGACAAGTCCAAGTGGGATCTTCAGTTCAGACACAGAAACCTCAACTTCAAGGGTGGCCATACTTACAAGGTAAGCTTCGATGCTAAGGCTTCAAGAGAAGGTATGGAACTTTGCTCAAAGATCGGTGATATCTCTGGTGACTATGAATATTTCTGTCTTGATGGAGCTTCTGGCGAAATGGTTATGGGTCCTCACAATTCTTCTAATTCGACGAACAGCAGCGGTAAGTGGGGAAGTGCTACAAAGCTTTCTACATCCTACAAGACATTCTCAGGTACATTTACTCCTGACGGTGATCTCGAAGGCGTAGAGTGGGCTTTCCACTATGCTAACGGTACAGCTAACACTTACGGCGGAAACGCTAAGGACGGAGACGAAATCTGGTTTGACAATATGTCTATCGAGTGTGTAACTTGTCCTGATGAGTATGCAGAGGGTACATGTAATTCAAACCCTGACGAATCATATGGCGCTACAAACCGTGATTATAGTGCTGCTGGACATGATGATATGAAGGTTGGCGGCAAGACTGTTAACTTTATTTCTGTAAACCAGATTGGTTACTATCCTAACCTCGCTAAGACAGCTACTCTCGGCGATAATAACGGTGATATCCTTCACGGAGCTACAAAAATTAATCTTTCTTCTGACACTTATGAGTTTGAGCTTGTAAACGCATCTTCAGGTGACGTTGTTTACACAGGTACAACAGCTGCGAAGAAGCTTGATAAGGACTCTAAGGATAACGTATGTAAGATTGACTTCTCTGAGTACAAGACTCCCGGAAGATACTTCCTCCGCATCAAGGGTCAGGACTGGAGATCATTTGAATTCAATATTGCTGACACAATCTACTATGATGAGTCACACAATTTGCTCACAAACGCTGTAAACTACTTCTATCAGAACCGTTCAGGTATTGATATTGAAGATGAGTACTGTACATCAGGCGGTTCAGACGGCAAGGGTACAGGAATGGGCCATAAGGGCGGTCATAAGACTGATACAGCTACAATCCAGAAGATCTGGAAGAACGAGTATGCTTCCAAGGACGAAGCAACAACTACTTACAAGTCTGGTTCACTGACTGCTAACGGCGGTTGGTACGACGCTGGTGACCACGGTAAATACGTTGTTAACGGCGGTATCTCTGTATGGACTCTCCAGAATATGTATGAGAGAGCTATCAAGCAGGAAGGCTATGATGGTAAGTTTGATGACGCTTCAGGTACAGTTGTAGTTCCTGAGGCTGGCAATAAGGTTCCTGATATCCTCGATGAGGCAGCAGTAGAACTTGACTTTATTGCTCAGATGAAGGTTGTATCTACTGACTCAGCTTGGGGCAAGTATGATGGACTTTACTACCACAAGCTCCACGACCACAAGTGGACTGGTCTTGCTACTAAGCCTTGGGACTATGCAGGCGATAAGCTTGAAGATGGTTCAAAGGGTTGGGGTACAGTTCGTATCGTAAAGCCTCCGACGCTTGCTGCTACACTTAACTATGCTGCTTGTGCTGCTCAGGCTGCAAGACTCTGGAAGCCTTTCAATGAAACAAAGGCTAATACTTACCTTGAGACAGCTAAGGAAGCTTATGCTGCTTACCAGAAGCACTGGTATGAATATGATGCTACACCTACAACACATCCTGATCTTAAGTGTGAGTGTCCTAAGGAAGAAATAAACGAGAATTCACTCTACGCTCCTATGTGGCAGGCAAAGGGCGGCGGACCTTACGGTGATAACAACGTTCTGGACGACGCTTACTGGGCAGCTTGTGAGCTCTATCTCTCATGCTCTGAGATGGGCGATGCTGACGCTTCAACATACAAGAGCGAAATGGATAATTCTGAGTACGCTTACACATGTCATACAAGAATGGTCGGCGGTGAAAATAAGGACGGTTCATTCACATCCTTTAACTGGGGTAATACTGCTTCTGCAGGTTCACTCTCACTTTCACTCCACAGCGATCTTCTCTCTGAAGAGGAAAACAGCAAGGTAAAGGCTGCTATCACAAAGGCTGCTGATGACTATATCGCTGAAGAAGAAGTTCAGGGTTATGGTATTCCTTACAAGTACGACGGTGATCCTTACAACGATCCTAATAACCTTGATCCTTCTGTAGAGATTCAGGGTTATGAGTGGGGTTCAAACTCCATGGTTATCAACAACTGTATCGTTATGGCTTATGCTTTCGACCTCAATCAGAATGTTAAGTACATGAACGGTGTTGTTACAGCTATGAACTATCTCCTTGGATGTAACCCGCTTTCATTCTCTTATGTAACTGGTTACGGTACATACAAGGAAGAGAATCCTCACCACAGATACTGGTCTTACGAACTCGATAAGACTCTGCCTATGGCTCCTGACGGAATCCTTTCCGGTGGTCCTAACGCAGGTCTCCAGGATCCTTACGTTCGTGCACTCGGATTCGTTCCTGGTGATCTCGACAACCCGTCACAGAGATGTTTCGTTGACTCAATCGAAGCATGGTCTACAAACGAAGTTACAATCAACTGGAACGCTCCTCTCGCTTGGATTACTTCCTTCATGCAGGACGAAGCTCCTGATGCTCATAAGGCAGGTTCTGACCTTCCTCCGATTGGTGGTACTGATGCAACACTCTGGGGCGATACAAACTGCGATGGTACAGTTCTCCTGAACGACGCTATCCTCATTCTCCAGTCTCTCGGTAACCCCGATGAGTATACAATTAATGCTCAGGGTAAGGCTAACGCTGACGTTTACGAGAACGGCACAGGTCTCACAAATAACGACGCTCTTCAGATCCAGAAGTACCTCCTTAAGTCGATAACTTCACTTGATCCTAAGGACTTCGTTAAGGGTTAATTAAAACAACACAGGTAATTGGTATGATCTCTGTATCATAATAGTTTTCCTGAAATAGAATACGCCCTCTCTGTTTCGGCAGGGAGGGCGTGTTTAATTTAAAAGCCAATGCCGCACATCTGATGTGCGGCATTCTGTTATATTTTATGTTTTTTTATTCTTATGAATACAAGAAGTGAGACAAGAAATACAGCAGATGTGATTGAAGTTATGATTCCGGATTTTTTCAGCGGAGCTTCATATGTAATTACGATATCATGTTTTCCTGATGTTACGGGGAATCCGATAAAAGCTGTATTTGTTTTGAAATATTCAATCTTCTCACCGTCTAAGGATATGCGGAAATTCTTATCATAGGGGAGAGAAATATTGAACCAACCATCATTTTTAACATCTATGGTTCCTTCAATGGAATCGTAAAGCGACTTATTCCGGTCAATTATCAGTTCATCTATATTGTTTTTTGTTTCATCAAGAACAGAAGCGTCAAGTGCATACACTTGAATATCGGAAATTGTATAATATCCCGGCGAGAATGTCATGGTAAGACGATCGACAATCTCGTAGGAGGACAGAACATAGGTGAAATCATAGTTCTGGTTGCAATATTTCCAGCGTGGATCAGTAAGTTTATTTTTGACTCCGTTTATATCGAGGAAGATATCGCTGTACATAAGCGGATTACCGATTCTATTATCGGCTGTTGTTGTAATCATAAGAATTTTATTTTTATCTAATTTTTCAAGCATCAGTTCCACCGTGAACTCTGTTTGTGTATTGACAGTGTAAATTCCATCCTCGTATATTATATGTGGATCGGTCATCATGGGCGTCATGTCAGGGAATATCTGTTCAGTATTCTGAATAGGTGTTCCCTCATCAATGCCAGGAATTATGATATTATTCAGGAGTGCTTCTGCCTTTAAATATGGCGGAAGCTCTGTGAATACATCCTCGCCCATTACAGAAGGGGAAGCGTATCCAAGCGGAAAAGCGTAATCATTGCGATATATCGTGTAATTCTTATGTTTCGTGATGATTTCTTCTCCATACATTCTCATTTCTTCTGGTGACATTCTGTACCGGCATCCCATAAGCGTAGTAAAAAGGATATTGTATGGCTGAGTCTGCATTGCGTTGTTTCGTATTCGGTTTTCGCTGAGCGATGTGTTGAATCTGAATTCCCGTAGAAAAGGATTATTTATTGAGGAATAGCTGCTGGTAGACAGATAACTCATGTCGAAGATATGATTGATATTTACCTCGTTGTGAACAGAATTTGCAAAGCGGTACATATCTGTATCATTTTCGATAGTCGATTGAATAATTTCTTCTGTTTCAGGATTATAGAACTCATTCACAAGTTCGGATGTGGCGAATGTATCCATATAATTATTTACAACACAGATCAATATTGAACCCGTTACAGCATAGAGAGGAAGTATTTTTTCTTTATTTTTTTTGCATATATATATCATGAAGAAGCCTGTAAAGGTAACTGCCGCAAGGACAGGAATCAACAGTCTTTTGAATTCAACGTTGTAGTCATCCAGCAGGATGTTCAGTATTCCCATGGATATGATGAGGAGAGATGATATAACGGTAATTCGAAGATCAAGCTTATTTTCATGAATGAAATATCCTGCAATGAGAAGCATCAGTAATCCGAAGGGGAGAAATGCTTTTCCGTCTATGTACATGAATGCGTTTACGATACTATTTATAAGCGGAAACAGTATGCAGGCAAATAATATAAGTGACAGAAAACGGACATATTTTTTTTCCTTAAAGAACATATAAACGGCAGAAAAAAGAACAAAAGCTGTAATTCCCATAGAGTATCCGGTGTACAGTATCGTTGACAGATTGACATCAAGCAGAAGTATATCGCTGAGCATAACAGTTGAGGATGTTTTTTCTCTGCCTGAGAGTATAGCCATAAGAGTTGGCATCCACATAAACGCCGAGCAGAAGCAGCCAGCAGCAGCACCGATAAGCTTGATGTAATAATTTTTCAGGAGACTTTTTATTGAAAAATTATTATTTTCCAGAAGCTCAAGAAATATCATGTAAATAAGTACAGTCGCAAAGCATCCGACGCTGAAATAAAAGCTTGTGCATAATATGCAGTATGACATTATAGCGATAAGAAGAATGTTACCGGAAGTATTTTTTCTTCTTATACCGATAAGAATTCCTATCAGAAACGGAAAGTAATTCATGAACATGATATGGTGGTGACTGTGGAAAATCAATCCACCGGAGCAAAGAAACATAACTGCGAGGAGTAGCGAAGTTTTGTTCTGGAAATGTCCTTTGAAGAAATAATAGCTTAAAATGGCGGAAACAAGTACGGTTACGAGACTTACTGTCTGAAGATATGTGCTCATTTTGATGAAGGGCAGGGCGTAAGCAGGAAGGTACAGCGGATTCGCTATGCCATAGTAGGAGAAGTTGTAGATATTTTGTCCTCCGCCGATTTGCAGTGCAAAATCCGGAAAGATGTCGTGAGTTTCATAGAAACGTAGTCTGAAATATTCCGGAATAGCGAAATGCTGGCTTTTCCAGTCTGTATCAGATCCCCATACAAAGCCGTCTCCTCTTAATATCATTGTAACAGAAATGATTACAATGAATATTGCTGAAATCAAAATACATGAGATTAGGTCAGGGTGTTTTTTTCGGAATGATTGAAAATTAATCATATTTTTCCTCCTGTGCAGACAATCACTCATTTCAGCTCAGCAATTGTCACGCCATCCTCGCCCTCACCGAATAATCCGAGACGGAAATTTTTTACTGATGGATGCGATTTCAGACGTCTGTGTACAGCTGTTCTGAGAAGTCCCGTGCCTTTTCCGTGGATGATTGTGATAGTCGAGATATTTGACATTACAGCCTGATCAATGAATGAATCAAGCTGATATACTCCATCATCGCAGGCACATCCTCTGATATCGAGCTCCATTTTTCCACGTCGTTCAGCCTTGACGCCTACCTTGTTCATATTTCTGGCGGGACGTTTCTGCTGAACAGGCTTAGGTGCTTCTTCAAGACGTAGACGGGAAATGTTCATCTTTGTTTTCATAACTCCCATCTGAACGAATACAAAATCACTGCCGTCCGGATCACCGGAGATAATTCCTTTGCGGTTAAGGTCAACAATAAATACCGTATCACCTCGTCTCAGTTTTCGTGGAAGAACATATTCCTCCTGAGAAGAACGGCTGTCAATGGGATTTGCAGTATCATACATTTTGTTGAAGCTCTGCTTTGCTTTTGATTTCATTGAGGAAACATTACCGCTGAAATCCTTTTTATCCTTTTCACGGCGGAGCTGTTCAAGCTCTTCAAGAAGCTCGTTGGATTCAGCCTTTGTCTGCTCAATTATCGTCATTGCACGAAGTCTTGCCTTTTCAAGCTCATCAGAGCGTGCAGCTTCAAGTGCTTCACGTTCTTTTCTGATAGCTTCTTCGTGTTCTGCCGCCTTGATTTTAAGTCGTGAGATTTCCTCTTTCTGTCGTTCAAGTTCCAGACGGCTTTCTTCCAGCTTTCCGATAACTTCTTCAAGACGTGAATTAGCATCATCAACACGATTTTTTGCATCCTCGATAATGTCATCGGGCATACCAAGACCAGTTGAAATTGCAAATGCGTTGGATTTTCCTGGAGAACCCACAATAAGTCTGTAAGTAGGACGTAAGGTTTCGATATCGAATTCGCATGAAGCGTTCTGCACATCAGGACTGTCAATTGCAAAGACTTTAAGTTCCTGATAATGTGTAGTTACCATAACCTTTGCACCGTTCTGCATAAGTCTCCTTATGATTGAGACAGCAAGAGCAGCACCTTCGACCGGATCAGTTCCGGATCCGAGTTCGTCAAGCAGAATAAGCGAGCTTTCATCGGAGGTTTTCAGGATCTCAATAACCTTGTTTGTATGGGAAGAAAAGGTGGAAAGATTCTGTTCTATACTCTGACTGTCGCCTATATCCGCAAGAATGTGACGGAAAACGGAGATACTGCTTCCGTCAGCAACGGGAATGAGAAGTCCGCACATAATCATTGCACTAAGAAGACCGGCTGTTTTCAGAGCAACAGTTTTTCCTCCGGTATTGGGACCGGTAATTATAAGAGCTTGATATTCTTCGCCGAGTGAGAGGTTTATCGGCACAACCTTGTTTTTATTAAGCAGGGGATGACGGGCTTTTTTAAGGTTGATTTTACCGTCATCTGTAATTTTAGGTAGAGAGCAATTGAGTTTGGCAGCAAGATTTGATTTTGCGAAATATAGATTAAGCTCAACGCATATCTTGTAGTTTTCGCAGAGGATATCAGCGTAATCTCCGCAGTCACGGCAAAGCTCACGGATAATTCTTTCAATTTCTTCCTGTTCCTTGCCTTCAAGAATACGGATATCGTTGTTTGCTTCCACGATAGCCATAGGTTCAATGAAGATAGTCTGTCCGGTTGAGGAGGTATCATGAACAAGACCGCTGATTTGTCCACGATGCTCTGATTTTACAGGAAGAACGAATCTTCCGTCACGGAGGGTGACTGTATTTTCCTGAAGATACTGCTGAGTAGTCTTGTTTTTTATCATTTTATCGAGTGTTTCACGGAGCTGCATACCGGCACGATTGATTTTCCGGCGTATAGCAGCAAGCTCCGGACTTGCAGCGTCAGCGATTTCGTTTTCGGAGATAATGGAACGCTCCAGCTTTTCAAGAAGCCAGTCGTTCGGTTTAAGCTGAGAAAAAAGATAGCTGAGTTCTGTTTCGATATTTTCGCAGTGACCATACCAGTCGGCAAGCCCCTTGATCTGGCGGAGCATTGCGGCAATATCCATAAGGTCACGAAGTGAAATAACCGCTCCGGACTTTGCACGGGCGGCTGTTGTAGTTATATCCTTGAAGTTGGAAAACGGCGGAGTTCCGAACTGTACTGAAAGACTGAGTGCCTGAGAAGTCTTAAGACATTCGTATCTTGTACGTTCAAGGTCGCAGTCAGGACGGAGAGCAAGAGCCATTTTTCTTGATTCCTCATTTGAGGTCAGCTCTGCAAGTATATTCAGAATTTTGTCAAGTTCAAGTGTTTTCAGATATTTATTCATAAATTTTCCTTATATCCTTGTAGTAATTGAGCGTCTGAAAATGACGTTCAAGGTGTTCGATCAGATATTTTTCTGTTATGGTTGTAAGAGTCAGCATAGAGCTGTCAGAGATGCGGAAATTGAAAAGACGGTTAAAATCAGCCAGAACGATATGGCGGAGTGCACTGAGTACAGGCAGTTTTATTTTTGTATAGTTCTTATCAATGGCGTCGCTGAAGCAGTCGGAGCAGTAGAAGCGGCTTGATTTTTCGCTGAAATAGAGAGTTTCCGGCTCATATATACCACACATATGACAGCCGACGATATCCGGCATAAAGCCTATTTCAGCCATAAGTCGGAGTTCAAAGACAGCTCTCAGCATTTCGGGCTCACGTTTACCGCATTCGAGATAGTGAAGCGTGTTGAGAACAAGCCGCATTACATCCTCGCTGCCGGATTCTTCGTCAATGCAGTAGGTCAGAACCTCAGAAAAATAAGATGCGAGGGCGATTTTTTCAAGGGAATCACGAAGCCCGTAGAAAATATGTATCGGCTCTGCACTGTTCAGGTAATAGCGGTCGCCTTTTTTGTTCATGCAGAATTTTGAATAGGCGAAAAGCTGGGCAGAGCTTCTTGATTTTCCACCGATTTTTCCGGCACCCTTTGCGGTTATTTCGATAATTCCGCTGTTTTTAGTGAGAACATCAATGAATTTATCGTGTTCGCCCACGAGACGTTCTCTCAGGACAATTCCTTCTTGTATTATCATCTGTTTTTTCCTTATATTTGAGGTAGTCCTCTACACTTCCGGACTGAGTAAACTTTATCCATAAAATCTCATCTGACATACACGTTACCTCCGCAAAAATGCCGGTTTATAGGTGAAAAGGTCCGGCATACAGTTATTGATGTACCGTATGAAGCCTCAGAAGGGGCGATCATCCGGTACATCAATATTTTCTGCGGAATTAATATATTTATGATCGGAAATTATTTCTCCGATAGACCGAGAGTTCTGATAATTCCTTCACGGTTACGCCAATCCTCCTTGACTTTTACCCAGCATTGGAGATTGACTTTGATCTGGAAGAAATCTTCAAGGTCGAGTCTTGCTGCTGTTGAAGCTTTTTTAAGCATGGAGCCGCCCTTACCGATAACAATTCCCTTGTGTGATTCCTTTTCGCAGTAGATTACAGCTGAAATATCAAGGATATCTTTGTCTTCGCGTTCAGACATAGTTTCTACTCCGACAGCTATTCCATGAGGAACTTCATCGTTCAGGAGCATAAGAAGCTTTTCACGGATCATCTCAGCGGCAAGAATTTTTTCAGGCTGATCTGTTATCATATCATCAGGGAAGAAATGAACAGATTCTTCTGACAGATTGATTATTTCATCAATAACGATATCAACACCATTGTTTTCGGTTACGCTAACGGGGATAATTGCATGAAAATCAGCCTTTGTCGTCATATCAGCGATAATCGGTGCGAGATCATTTTTGTTTCTGAGAAGATCTATCTTGTTAAGAACGAGGATTAACGGCATTTTGGATCTGTTCATTGAACGGAGGAGATTAAGCTCCTGTTCGTTAATTTTTTTGGTGCAGTCCATCATGAAGATAACTGCGTCAATATCGCTGACAGATTCCTTTACGGTATTAAGCATATGCTCGCTGAGCTTGTTTACAGGCTTGTGAAGTCCCGGAGTATCAAAGAAAACAAGCTGTACATCATCGATGTTTCTGATTCCGGTAATGCGTGTGCGTGTGGTTTGCGGCTTATTGCTTACGGAGGCGATTTTTTCTCCGATAATAGCATTAAGCAGTGAGGATTTACCGGCATTTGTGCGTCCGGCGATAGTTACAAAAGCAGTTCTTGACATCAGGCATTATCTCCGTTTACAATGAAGGTTACATCTCTGGAAATACCGAGCTTATCGAGTACAGATTCTTCTTTTTCACGCATAATCTGCTGATCAAGAGTATTTGTTTCATGATCGTAGCCGAGGAGATGAAGCATTGAATGAACGGTAAGGAAGCCTATCTCACGTTCAAGAGAATGACCGTAGTTTTTAGCCTGCTTTACTGCTGTTTCGAGCGAAATAACAACGTCGCCGAGGAGTACAGCTCCTGTTTCTGGATTAATTTCCACAGAGCCGTCCTCATCTGTAAGCGGGAAGGAGAGAACATCTGTAACGCTGTCTTTGTTTCTGTAAATTTTGTTGAGATCTTTAATTTCGTTGTTGCTGACGAATGAAACACTGACCTCAGCGTCCTTGTTGAATTTTTCCGTAGTAAGAACAGCCTGACAGCATCTTCTGATAAGAAGCCTGATTCCGACAGGAATTTTGATTTCTGTCTGATTATTTTTCACATATACCTTGAGTTTAGCCATTATTTTTCATTCTCCCTTCACTGGAATTACTATATTTTTCGTATGCTTTGATAATATCCTGAACAAGTCTGTGTCGGACAACGTCCTTTTCGCTGAACCTGTGGATGAATATATCATCAATGCCCTTCAGTACTTTGACAGCTTCCACAAGACCTGATTTTTTCTTATCCGGAAGATCTATCTGAGTTATATCTCCGGTAATAACCATTTTGCTTTCGTTTCCAAGACGTGTAAGGAACATTTTTATCTGTTCTGATGTGGTGTTTTGTGCTTCATCAAGAATGATGAAAGCCTCATCAAGAGTACGTCCTCTCATATAGGCGAGGGGAGCAACCTCGATAATTCCCTTTTCCATATATCTGGCGAAGCTTTCTGCACCAAAGAGGTCGTAGAGAGCGTCATACAGAGGGCGAAGGTAGGGATCAACCTTATCCTGAAGATCGCCGGGGAGGAAGCCAAGCTTTTCGCCTGCTTCAACAGCCGGACGAGTAAGGATTATCTTGCGGACTTTATGTTCCCTGAACGCTTTTACTGCCATAGCTACGGCAAGATAGGTCTTGCCGGTACCAGCCGGACCAATACCTATTATAATGGTGTTGTCCTTTATAGCGTCAACGTATTTTTTCTGTCCGACGGTACGGGCACGAAGAACCTTTCCGGAGGCGGACATACAGATTCCGTCCTTGCCGAGATCACTGAGCTGCTGTTCAGCTCCGTCAGCTACCATTGAGGTGACGTATCTGACGGTATGCTCGCTTAGAGCCTGACCGTTGCTGCTGATTTTAAGAAGAGCGTTGAGTGCTTTGGCGGCATTCTCGGTATTACTTTCATCACCGATAAGCTTAATACCGCCATCGCGGAGAACTGCGGCAACATTATATTCTTTTTGTATGCGGCTGATATTTCCGTCGAGCTGTCCGAAAAGTTCAGAGAGCTTGTCCGGATTATTGACTGTAACAAATTTTTCTGACATTTAACTGCTCCTGTCATCCGGCTGATTGTCGGGGAATTCTCCTGCTGCCGAAAGAGCTGCATTGGAGTATCTGCTGTCTGCCGTAACGTCTTTTATCACCCTGACGTCTGCGGGAAAATCAATCACCTGTCCGGGGGAATGAAGCTCCAGTTCCATAACAGCGAGCCTGTCCGAAAAGGGATATGTATCAAGTTCAAATAGCTGATTTTTATAATTGAAGCAGAATCTCACCTTATCGACAGGAACAAGCTGGGGATCAGCTTCATCGAGGAGTCTTTCGTATTCCTCGCAGCTGATATTGTATTCTTTTTCTTCTCGAATTTCAGGCGAAATAAAGATTTTTTCAGTATATGTATAGAAGATATTTCCGTTATCTTCAAGACGTCTCACCCTGCGTTGGGAATTATTTTTCCCCCTATGCAGGTATGTCTGGATGATAGTTAATTTTCGCTTTACATCAAGCTTTGTTATATCTGGGAATTCTACAAGAAACTTTCTTTCGATTTCGAGTTCTGCTGCCATAATTCAACTCCGGAACTTTAAATATTATCACACAATATATTATACATTATTTTTTGCATAATGTCAACAAAAACTTATTATTTTTTCTGTATAATCTGTTTAAGGTTGTGGGGGTCAGAGATCTTCAAGCATGATTTTGAATATTGTGCGGCCTTCATTTGCGATCCTGACCTTAGGTGAATGGAAGATTAATATGTTAGGATCCTTGTCGGGGAGAAATTTTATTGTGATGTAGTTTTCACCGATATCTATGCGTGCATTAATCTTTTCTGCGATAATTGTGGCAAATTCAACGAAAAACTTTTCAAAGAATTCTCGTGAGCCGAAGGGATCGTAGCTGTTCTGAGGGAGAATAGTACTTGAATTTACAGTGATCTGTGGCATATCATTTTTTACGCTTGCAGATATATCGAATGTCGGGAGGACGTTATCTTTTTTCTCCTTTGCCAGATCCGGTGTACAGGTTTTTCTTATGAAACCAAGAAGAAGCATATCAAGAAGATCGCTTGAAGTGTATACAACGAAATCCTTCTGAATGGCGACGGAAGTATCGAATTTCTGACCGAGAATTCTTTCACATCCGGAAATAAAGTTACCCAGATATTTTTCTATACTGATGTGATCGTTTTTTGTTTTGTCGTTCATCAGAACAGAGCAAAAAATTCCTGCTCTCTGAAGCTGACCGCTGACAACACCGAGTATATCCTTGCAGTAATTGGCTGTCTCTAATGATTCTTCATCGGTTTTTACGATTTTGTCAAACAACTGAGAAAAACCTATAAGGACTGTTGAGGCGTAATCTGCTATGATACCAAAGTTTTTGGTCATTTCCTTACTGTATGGATTGTTGTAAAAATCCATAAAATCCTTTAATTGATCCATACTGTTCCTTTCTCTTAATAATGATGTTCTGAAATTGTTTTTTATGTATGTTTAGAAAACCATAAACTCTTCCTATAATTATACACCAATTTACAAAAAAATACAATTAAAAAATAATGTCAGATACATATCAGAATAATTTATTGTAATTCTGAATAAAAATAAACATTAAAATTGGTTTAAAACGATTAAATTTGTACATTTCTTTGATTTTTCGTTATTTTTTTATCTAACCTCTTGAAAAAAAATCCAGTATGGAGTATAATATAAATATAAATTTTTTAGGAGGTAATTTCCAATGTCAGTTAAAGTTGCTATTAATGGTTTCGGTCGTATCGGCCGTCTTGCTTTCAGACAGATGTTTGATGCTGAGGGTTACGAGGTTGTTGCTATCAACGATCTTACAAAGCCTTCAATGCTCGCTCAGCTCCTCAAGTATGACACCGCTCAGGGTGGATACTGCGGAAAGATCGGTGAAGGTCTCCACACAGTAGAGGCTGACGACGAGGCTGGTACAATCACAGTTGACGGCAAGACACTCACAATCTATGCTAAGGCTAACGCTGCTGAGCTTCCTTGGGGCGAAATCGGTGTTGACGTAGTTCTTGAGTGCACAGGCTTCTACTGCTCTAAGGAGAAGTCACAGGCTCATATCGATGCTGGTGCTAAGAAGGTTGTTATTTCTGCTCCCGCAGGCAACGATCTTCCTACAATCGTTTACAGCGTAAACGAGAATACTCTTACAGCTGATGATAAGATCATCTCTGCTGCTTCATGCACAACAAACTGCCTCGCTCCTATGGCTAAGGCTCTTAATGATTATGCTCCTATCCAGAGCGGTATCATGAGCACAATCCACGCTTACACAGGCGATCAGATGATCCTTGACGGTCCTCACAGAAAGGG
>JAFXCR010000013.1 GCA_017516465.1 Ruminococcus sp. | reverse complement strand
TAGAATATTTATACATATTATCGGGGGAAACCTTTCTGAGGAAAGGTTGTCCCCCGAACCCCCTTCCAAAGACTTTTAACATTAAAATTTCCGCCTGATAGGGCTCACAGAGAGAAAAAATCAAGTTTCTCATATGTTTGTTGTGTGAGCCCTATCAGGCGGAAATTTAATACTGAAAGTTTTAGGAAAGGAGTTTGAGGAAGAACCCTTTTTCAAAAGGGTTTTCCTCAATAATGTGCATGAAGATTCCCAAAAGACATCACTGATATAATGGGAGCATATTTATTTTCAGCATACTGCAATAAAAGAGCAAACCTCGCATATAATCTAAAGAAGCCGAAAAGGCTGCAAAAAGATTATAAGGGAGGTAGGTAAATGAAATCCCGGCAGGATCAGAGAGCAGTAATTCTCGGAAAATACATACTTGAAAACAAAACAACAGTCCGTGCCGCAGCGAAAAAATTCGGAATTTCAAAAAGTACAGTACACAAGGACGTAAGCGAGCGGCTTAAAAAAGAAGATCCGGAGCTTTACAGTCAGGTCAAGGACATCCTTGAGATCAACAAGCTTGAGCGTCACATCAGAGGCGGTCTTGCCACGAAGCGAAAATACGAAGGGATCGCAGAGCAGAAGAAAAAACGATAGTATTCCGGAAAGAGGCAGTATCGCACAAAATCAGTGCGGTATTGCCTTGAATAATTACAGCTTATCAGTCAATAATATTTTTGTGCAGAGATGCACAGAATTCAATATATCTGTCTATCAGGAGGTAATCTTATGGAAAATAAGAAGAAAAATGATAACATCAGATGTACAGTAACTCAGTGTCAGCACAATTGTGTGACAGAGAATTACTGCTCACTTGACTGTATTTCAGTAGGTACTCACGAGTCTAACCCTACGGTTCCGGAGTGTACAGACTGCAACTCATTTGTAAAGAGAACGGGCTGCTGCAGCTGAAATTCATCCGATGTATCTTTCGTCCTGTGAATATCACGGGACGTACATATTATAGGCAACACCGCACAAAGTACACCTTGTAGTTTTGTGCAAAATCTGCGTATTTTTTTGCACAAGATCTGCGTGGCATTGATTATATAAAAATTAACAAATTCATAATTAAAATACATTCGTAATAAAAAAATTCGATGTTTTCTATTGCAAAATTTCATTTTTTGTAGTATAATTGATATTGTAAAATGTTTATTGTCACTCGTATTCTAAAATCAGGAGGCTGATAAATAATGTTTGATAAAACTATGACATTCAGCGTTAATGAGGACAAGGAGGCAGAGCTTAAAAAAAATCTCTCAATTGTCTATGACGCTCTTATTCAGAAGGGATATAATCCCATTAATCAGATAGTAGGGTACATCCTTTCTGAGGATCCGACCTACATAACAACCTATAACAATGCAAGAAGTCTCATCCGCCACATAGATCGTGATGAGCTTTTGCAGGTCCTTGTAAGATCGTACCTTAATTCCTGATCCGATCAGGTGTAGTATCTTCCGCACATGGGAGTAAATCAATACATTAAATTGAGCCGGCAGCAGTACAATGCAGCCGGTTTTATATTTTTCCATAAATATTATTCTCTATGAAAGCCATAATACTCTTGCGGAGCAAATCCGCATTCAATATTAAAAAGGAATTATGAAATCTATGAAGATAATAGCTCCAGCGACGGCATTCATGATGGCAGCAATGATCCCTTGTACAGCAGTATATTCTGCGGATACAACAAAGATTGGCTACGGTCAGGGAACAACAGTCGATTCAATGAATCGTCCGGTTGATGCAGTCGCATTCAACAGCCGATACGGCGATCTTGATGCCTTCGCCCTGTCGGAAGATGATAAACGTATTATCATCACCTTTGATCAGGGCTATGAAAACGGATATACTGAAAAAATCCTCGATACACTGAAGGAAAAGAATGTTACGGCAATATTTTTTCTGACTGGTGACTATGCTGAAAAGGAACGTGATCTCGTCAGGAGAATGATAAGCGAAGGGCATATCCTTGGAAACCACGGGATGACTCATGCAAGTCTGCCGACTCTTTCTCAGGCAGAGGCTGAAAAAGAAATAATGTCGCTGCATGAATTCGTGATGAATAATTATGGATATCAGATGCAGTATTTCCGCTGTCCTTGCGGAGAGTATTCTGAGCAGTCGCTTGAAACTGTTCAGAAGTGTGGATATATGACGCTTTTCTGGAGCTTTGCCTATGTGGACTGGAAAACTGACAGTCAGCCTGACCCGGCGGAGGGATTAAAAAAGCTCACAGAATCTGCTCACGGGGGAGAAATTCTTCTTCTTCACTCTGTATCTTCAACAAATGCTGAGATTCTCGGCGAAGTTATCGACGAATTCAGGGCAAAGGGATATAAGGTATAAAAAAGGACTGCATCTCATAACGGGATGCAGTCCTTATTTTTATAGTGTGTTGTTTAAGGAAGGAGGTTGAGGAATCCCTTTATATGAAAGGGAATTCCTCAATAAGATATATATAAATTCTATATGAACCTTAAATGAATAACTCCGATATTCATTATATTTCGTCCATAGTACCTGTGTTGTTCATGGACAACTGTTTTTCACGTTTCTGAGCTTCTATTCTTGCATCGATAGCCTTTTTTTCCTCGATTTCGGAAAGATATGCCTCAACAAGATTAAGATCATTATTACTTTTATGTTCTTTTCTCTTGTTTGCAGTTTTTGAATCCCAGAAAAATAATTCTAATATCGCACGGATAAATCTTGTAATATAATTCATAATTATACCTGAATGGAAAACGGAGCTTTTCCCCAAAAACTCCGTTATGTTGTTTGTGTTTTCGTTAATCCCTTTTTTATCATAGACAGATGAGCACTTCAAGAATAAATTCTATTATATTCGCTGAAATGTCAAGCATTTTTTCACTGATTTTCATAATTATTATTCCTCATTTAATACCGGACCCTGCTGGACGGGATTCTGGACTGTTGTGTTGTCTTCAAGATCCACATTGAAAAGAAGTCCGCCGCTTTCTCCGCTTGTAACCTTAGGCATAACGCCGTCCCACTTCTGAATCTGTTCGTAGGCGATAACCTTTTCGGACAGCGATTCTTCAAGGAGTCTGTTCGCTTTTGCCTGAGCCTCTGCCTCGGTGAGAGTAGCTTCAGCCTGAGCGTTTGCTGCGATAGTTTTCTTTTTAGCCTCAGCATTTGCTATTTCGATTGCCTGCTGCTGTTCTGTTTTGGTTTTGAGAAGATTCTGTTCAGCAACCTGCTTTGCTTCGATAGCACTGTTGAATTCGGCAGAGAAGTCAAAGTTTACGATATTGAACTTTTCGATGTATATGCCGTATGCGTTAAGCTTGCTGTCAAGACTTGCCTTTACTTCCTCGCCGACTGTTGCACGTTCAGTAATAAGCTCCTCAGCGGTATATTTTGCTGTTACGGACTTCATACACTCCTGAACAACGGGAGCAATGAGTATAGTCTGATATTCAGCTCCGACTTCCTCATACATTTTCGGACTGTTGTCTGAAACAAGCTTGTAGTTTACAGCGATATTACTGCTTACGGTCTGGAGATCCTTTGAAACTGCGGAAGCCGGTGTTTCGTAAACCTGAATCTTATTTGACATATCTTCTATCTTTTGGACGAAAGGTATTTTCAAATGAAATCCGGCGTCAAGTCCCTTGTCTGAAACCTCTCCGAGAGTGAGTACAACACCGGTATTTCCGGCAGGTACGATAGTAAAGGAATTTGCAGCAACGAGAAGTGCGGCTGCTCCTATTACAATCCACTTTGCACCCTTGAATTCCTTCTTAGACGAAGTGTTTTTGTTGAGTTCTCTGATGTTAATTGGCATTTTTTAATCTCCTTTTAAAATATCTGCGGAAAATTCTTTTCCATTTCTGCTTTGATACTGCTGCTTATGTAGGCAAGTACCATAATGTAAAGTGCATTACTGAGTTTTTCAGAATCAGTTATACATCCGCTGTTTTCAGAGTATTCATTTTGTATAATTTCTTTGATTCTTATCGGAGCGTATGACTGATCTTCTTCTGTGGTAAAGATAATTCTGCATAGCATATTATACAGATTGATATCAGATATGATATCATCGGAGGTATCTTCTACATCTCCGTTTACATAGCACATAAGCTTTGCTATGTCGTCAAGCTTCATTGCTCCCCGCAGCATATTGATAAGCAGGATTCTTACCACTTGTTTTTCGCTGTATTTCTTGCTTTTTGCGGACGCTACCCAGCCACGCTTTATCCAGTTCTGGATAGTGCTGCCTTCAAGACCTGTCAGTTTTGAAAGCTGAGACAGAGTAAGACCGCCTGTTGCTTCAAGGACTGGTAAAACAAGTGAGAAAGCATTCTCTCTTGCAGCGGGTAAATACTTCAGTGTAGTTCCCGGAACGATCTGTATCATGGTTGCTGGCTCCTTTCTGACGATGATATGATTATATCATAAGTTCATATGAACTTCAAGTGCGTTCTTGCGATGTTTTAGCTTAATATCCTTAGTTTTTTTGAACTTATCATTGTATTTCTTTGATTTTCTTAGAATTTCGCTGTTTTTCATAAAATTCGATAAAAGTTTTCCCAGACGTCCGGATATAGAAAATCCCCTGCGGAGAGTTCCACAGGGGATATTATCAATAACTTAAAACAATATCAACTATACCTTTATAGTATGAAGCGGAATTGCTTGCAAAGCTGAATCCGTGATACTGTGGATTCTGCACCTGCATTACAATGGAATAAGAGCCTCCGGAGGATTTATAGTCGCTGTAATCTGAATTTTCTCCGTAGCTGCTTCCGTCGTCATTGATATTTTTTACGCAGCCAGTTATGTAGAGGAAATCTCCGGCACCTGTTTCAGCTGTTCCGGTTTTAGCGTAAAGCTGATATCCCTCAGGGACGTATACACCGAGATTTGAAGCAACTCCGCTCATGCCTTCAAGGAGATTCTGACGGTATTCTTTGGGAATGCTTCCTATAACCTCAAATGGTTCACTGCCTTCTTCAAGGACGTTGCTGAAATCGTTTGTATCAACGATATTCTTTATAACGAAGGGTTTTACCATATCGCCGAAGACGGCTTCTCTTGCAAGTGCGGCAAGATAGATCGGGCAGGTACGGACATAAGACTGTCCGAAAGCACTTCGTCTGAGGTCATCGTCGCAGTAGATTTCAATGTTGTTTTCGAGCGAGCCAAAATCGCACCAGATTTCATATCCTGACCCGAAATTGAAGATGTTTCCAAGATCGTTCAGAACATCCTCTGTGCCTATCTGCTGAAACGCCTTTGCAAAGAAGATATTGCTGGAATTTACAAATGCCGAATAGAGACTGCGGTCAGGAACGGGGTAATATCCCGTATTGTGGTCCCAGTTGACGATAACGGATCCATTGTCGTTCCATGTACCGTCATCGTAAAGAGAGGTGATTCCGTGCTTGTCACAGAGAACCTCGGACATTATCTTGAAGCATGAGCCTGGCGAAACATTCTGGAAAGCCTTATTTATGCAGGCTCCGCTCGGAAGTGTATTGATGTAGTTCGGGTCAGAAAGAAGCAGATCGGGATCATACGAAGGATATGAAACCTCTGCCATGATAGAGCCGTCATTTCGCATTACAACGACAGATCCGACAATATTGTTGCTCTGCATATACTGATATACAGCGTTCTGGGCGTCTGCGTCCATTGTGAGCTGTATGGACTGTCCGATTTCAGCGTCACCGTTTACAGCGGTAGGATTATCTTTTCTGAGAATACTCTCAAATGTAGAATCAAATCCGCCTGAGGATCTGCTGAGTATATTGCCGAAGGCTATCCGGTAATTCTGATCGGATGAGGATGAACGCACCTCAGTACCTGTTTCATTATGATAGCTGGACATAAGCAGTTTTCCGTCAGAATCGTAAATGTTACCCTTAGCGACCGGAGAGACAACTGTTGTTGTAGTTGTTGCTTCTTCTGATACGGCAGCAGTGGTGGTAACAGTATCTGAGCCGGATTCATCCGGAGCTTCTCCGTTTTCGGAGGTAGGGATATTTCCGTCATATCTTGATACGGAATTGAAAGCGTCTTCAACCTCATCGGGATCAAGTTCTTCCAGCCGACAGGAAGCTGTCGCTGACATTATGATAACGGAAAACGCCGCCGCAATTAATCTTTTGATCTTATGTTTCATTGTTTTCTCCATATATCATTAAGCAATAAGATGCGGAGATTTTCGATTGATATCTCAGCCGTTCTGTGTTTCGTCGTAGGCTTTGCGGACTGCTCTGGCAAGCTGATCAGCACATGAGGTAGGACGTCTGCCGCAGGTATTTCCCTTGAGCTTTGATTCGATTTCCTCAACAGTCATGCCGTCAACGAGCTTTGAAACTGCCTTGAGATTACCATTGCATCCGCCGAGAAAAGCAACATTTGTAATAACATTTCCTTCGATATTAAAGCTTATCTGCTGTGCACAGACCATTGATGGCTTGTAAGTATATTCCATAATTATTCCTCCTGTCAGTCATTCCAGCTGGGAGTTCCGCCTGATGAAAGTATTGTATAGTAGCGAAGAATCATAGTAGCATCGGTACCGTTGAGGATACCATCCTTATTTACATCAGCAACCGTATTCTGATATTTGCTGAAACTTCCTTCAAGATCAGACGAAATACGGGTATATTCCACCAGAGTCTGAGTTGCGTCAGATCCTGTTATTTTTCCGTCACCGTCCACATCGCCCATAAGGAGACCGAGGTGGAAAGCATACTCTTTAGAGTGGATGTACCCTCCGGCAATACCACCGAGATGTTCTTCTTTTGTAAGCTCAGTCGTTTCAGCTGAATAAGCATTATCGACAGTGAATTTGTATTCAAAAGTTGTAAATGTATTGGGATGATCGTTCGGATCAAGAACTGCGAATGTATCAGTTACTTCTGCGGTTCTGCCGTATTCTCCGCCGATAAGGGATATAGTAAGGTTGTAGGTACGGAAGTCATCCTCTGTTTTGTCTCTTCCTTCAATATCGAAGCTTCCTGTGCTGTCTATTTTGCTGTCGTAGTAAGGGAGATTTTTTCCTTCGGGAGAATCAAAGGTAATCTTTACATGAGCTGTTACATTTTCCGGAAGGCTGATTTCTACTGTTCCGTTTACATCGTTCTGGTTAAAGTTGTCCTTGTAAACAGGAGTCTGCTTTTCAGTTTCTCCTGCGGCGAGGGATGTACTGAAGGGCATAGCCGCAATGATAACCGATGTGAAAAGTGCCGCTGTTTTGTTGAATTTCATTTTTATCACTACTCTTTTCTTTTATTATCAGAGATGTATTATAGCTGTATATCGGCAGAAACGGCTTGACCGCCGCTGCTGACTGCTGTTATTGTTATGCGTCCGTCAGTAGGGGACTGTTCCGGCGGCAGATAGAGGGAGAATCCTCTGTCGCTGACTTCATCCTCACGTCCAAGAAGCTTATCCTCAAAGCAGTTGAATGCCCGGAATGAAGTTCCTCCGCTTGTCACATATATCTCAGTGAAGCCTTCACCGAAGAATTCCTCAGGAAGCTCGCCGAAAATATGAGTCATGCCTCCGTTAAGCTCTGTTTTGGCCGAAATATCATTTCCACTGTAAAGGGTAGGTGAAATTCCGGTAAGTTCTGCCACAGGTGCCTGCATTATGGGAGCGTATTTCTGGAGATCGCCCATATTACGCTCAACTATCTCGATGATAACAGCACCATCGCTGACGGAATAAAGCTCATAGGGGACAAAACGTGAGAATTCAGCAGTACCGAAGCATTCTGCCATATATGGGAGTATAGCCTCGCCGTAGGAATCACGGAACATTTTGAGATTTCCTTCCTTGCCGCTGCAAACGGTCTTTATCGTCATGTCGTCAAGGCGATGGAAAGCTCCTCTGTAAGTGTATGTAAACTGGTAGTCGTTGTGGACCTGAGTATCTTTTGCGTCCTCAGCCGGATAGATCATAGCAGCGAGGTCGCCGAGACGATCGTTGTTTTTGGTGTACCATGATGTTCCGGCAGGGCAGGAATCCATGCCGAGAGCCGTCATAAGACGTGTGTGACCGACATAAGCACCCATGTTGTTCCAGTGGGTATCGGTCTTGTGATAAAGAGGAACGCCGGAGCTTGTATTCTGCAATGTTATTTTCATATCAGCCCAGTAGGACTTGCTGCTGAGTGATTTTGCCAGTCTTTCGTAGTTGCCGGGCTGTCCGCTGGAAACGTAATGTGAGGGCATATACTGCGAATAAACAGAGTTTTTGTTGGGAGCGACAGTAAATACGAACTGAATTCCCTTTTCTGTGCAGTAATCGTTAATCATATCGAGATTATACCTGATATTTTCGATAGAACGGTCACTGAGCGTATTTATATGCAGATAGTCGTCAAGAGTTTCGCCGTAATAAAGCCAGCCGTCCTTGCCGGCGATGACGTTTTTATTCGGAGAAGTCCCGAAAACAGCTGTTTTGATTCTTCCGTCAGCCGTTACAAGCTGCTGGCGGAATGCAAAATGATCGGAGAAATAATTCTCGAAATCCTGAAAAAAGCCGAAATTCAGCTTTCCGTCCTCGTCAGTGAGCTTGGGAGCATCGGCTGCCTTTCTTTTTTCCTTGCTGTCGTCAGCCTTGACAAACGGCATAAGAGCCGACGGAACAAGACACATTCCGATAAAGGCAGCTGAATACAGCGAATAAAGCAGATTTTTTTTCTTCATTGTGCTGCCTCCTAAAATCTGAAATAGATGAACGGATTATATGACGATGACGAAAGTGTAACGATACACAGTGCAAGAAGTACGAGCGAAACGATATATGAAACAGTTTCAGCTGCACCGACAGCCTTTGCAGAACCGGAAGTCCTGAGTTTTTCCGAGAATGTTCTGATAACGGGCATTGAGAAGATAATTGCAGCAGCGAGCATCATCAGATACATAGGAGTAAGCTGGCTCATGAAAAGTGTGTGTCCCATGCTTCCGAAATCGGGAGTGAACATCTTTCCGATAAAGCGGCAGGCATCGCCGAGAGTTTCCGCACGGAAGAACACAAATGCGATTATCGCAACGAATACAGCGTAGAAGTGACGGAAAAATCTTGGAAGCTTCTGTACATTGAAGATTTTTGCCGATTCAAGAAGCAGAAATGCTCCGTTGAGAAGTCCCCACACGATGAAATTGAGACTTGCACCGTGCCACAAACCTGTACAGAAGAAAACGATTATCTTGTTCACGCTTGTACGGAATTTACCCTTTCTGTTTCCGCCGAGCGGGATGTAAAGATATTCCTTGAACCATGTGGAAACGGAAATATGCCATCTGCGCCAGAATTCCTGAACGCTCTGGGAAATATAAGGATAATTGAAGTTTTCTCTGAATTTAAAGCCGAACATTGCTCCAAGACCGATAGCCATATCGCTGTAACCGCTGAAATCGAAATAAATCTGGAAAAGGTACGATACAGCACCAAGCCACGCAAGAGGAAGCGTCAGCTCAGCGGTATCCAGACCGTATACATAATCGGCGGCAAGAGCCATGGTGTTGGCGATAAGAAGTTTTTTGGAAAGTCCGGTAACGAAGCGTCTCATACCCTGAGCCGTGCGTTCTGGAGTGAATTTTCTGTTGTCGATCTGGTCGGCGAAGTCGTAGTATTTTACGATAGGACCAGCCACAAGCTGCGGGAAGAAGGTTATGTAGAGTGCAAGCTTGTAGAGATTCTTCTGAATGTAATTCGGGTCCTTGTATGCGTCGATAACGTAGGACATAGCCTGAAAGGTATAGAAGGAAATACCGATAGGCAGAGCTATTTGCGGTATCGAAACGCTTACGAAGGGAAGCTTGTTCAGCATTTGTGCACCGAAGCCGGCATACTTGAATATACCGAGCATAAGAAGATTTGCAGTTACTGAGACTGCAAGTATCGGTTTTCGCATTTTGTTTTCTTTTTTCATGGCGAGACCAAAGAAATAGTTCATGAAGATAGAAATAATCATGAGTACAACAGCCTTTGGTTCGCCGTATGTATAGAATGCTATGCTGAAAACGAGTAGCAGGATATTTTTAGCAGCAATTGTCGGAATAATCCTGTAAAGGATGTATACCGATGTCAGGAATATAAAAAGGAATACGGGACTGCTGAAAACCAAAACAGTTCCTCCTTATACGGCAATGTAGAACTGGATTCCGGAAACGGAATCGCCGTTGTAATCAATCCAGAGTTCTTTGCTGCCATCGTTGTAGCATACAGAAGCGGATCCGCCGTTGCCAGTGCCGTAAGCTGCTTCAACCTCAGCTCTTGAGCTGCCGATAGTGATTCCTCTGTCAGTCGTGCATACATTGCTGTTGATAGTAATGCTGAATATACGCTCAACACCACCGTCAACATAGCAGTCGATAACGATTTCGGGGCTTCTGTATGATACTACGTCATATCCGCCGTTTGTGCAGGCGTCACCGCCGCCTCTTGTGAATTGTACGGGGATTCCTGCAATATAGTTTGCAGAGTTGTCCTGAAGGCTTGCAAAGCTGAACTTTACATCCTGTACGGGAGCGGATGTAGGCGGTTCTGTGGGAGCTTCCGTGGGAGCCTCAGTAGGAGCTTCCGTGGGTGCCTCAGTAGGAGCTTCGGTAGGAGCTTCTGTTGGCTCCTCAGTGACATCAGCCGCAGCTGTTGTGGGAATAGTTCCGTCTGAGTCAGCGGAATATCCCTTTTTTGTAGTAGTTTCACCTTCCTTGGTAGTAACAGCGGAAGTTGTAGTTACTGCCGTTGTAGTTGTTTCGGTATCGCCTTCTGATGTTGTTTCAACAGAGCTTGTTGCAGTATTGATGTCAAGAGCTACATCAGAGCTTTCTTTTTCTACTGTTCCGCAGGCAGAAGCTGCAAGAACTATCATTAATGCTGCTGATATAATTGCTGTCTTTTTAGAATTCATTTTCAAAAAACCTCCCGTATTTTCCGACGTCAGGGTATTTCTCTGAAGTCAGGGTAAACAAATTGCTTCCATGTGTATGTTTTGCCTTTCAGGAATGCGTCAGTTACGTTGGCAAAGCCATTGCAGGTATCATAGTTTGTCCATGTGCCGTTGATGTATATCTGATTCCAGTAATGGTCACCGGTTCCTGTTCCTGTACCGTATACAACTCTTGAGCGTATACCTGCCTCCTGAAAGAGGATATCTGTAATTGCTGCAAAGTAGTAGCATACGATATTTCTGTTATCCATTGCGTAGTTTGCAAAGTAGCTCCAGCCGATTGACTGAATCTGTGCAAGTGACTTTGTTGCTTCAATGTAATTGTATCTGTTGTGACTTCTTACATAGTTGTAGACAGCTTCCGGAGTTTTTCCGATTGTAGCTATTATAGAAGCAGCTTTTTTCTGGACTTCTGACATTGGGAACGCATCGCCGTTCGCAGTGATGTTATAGCCTTCAATACGACAGCTTACAGCCATTTTTCCATTGCTGTAAAAGTAATATTTCTTTCCATTGATAGTCTGCCAGCCGAACTGCATTTTTCCATCAGAATTGAAGTAGTATGTTCCGTCGTCGAGAGTCTGGAAGCCTGTCTGAACGGAGCCGTCTGCGGCAATGTAGTATTTGCTTCCGTCGATTATCTGACGTCCTGTAAGCATGATACATTCGTCATTGAAATAATATTTTTTGTTGTTTATGGATGCCCAGCCCTTTGCCGCAGGACCTTTGGAAGTAAAGAAATACTTGTTTCCGTCAATAGTCTGCCAGCCGAGCTGCATTATACCTGTTTCGTTGAAGTAATATTTTCCGTCATCGAGAGTCTGGAGACCTGTGACTGCGGCACCGTCCTCACCGAAGCAGTACTTGTCACCGTTGACAATGTATCTGCCGACCATCATAACACCATCAGTTCCGAAGTAGTATGTTTTGCCGTCAATGGAAGTGAGTTCATTTGCAGCAGTATAATCCTCACCGAAGTAGTACATATCGCTGCCGACAGCCTTCCAGCCGGATTCTGCTGTTCCGTCTTCCTCGTTGAAATAGTATAAGGCGTCGTTGACGGTCTGAAAGCCTGTCATCATAACGCAGTTTTCATCGAAGAGATAGAGTTCATCTTCTACCATGATAAGTCCGGTAGTGAGGATGCCGTCCTCACCGGCATAGTATTTCTTTCCGTCAGCTTCCTGCCAGCCATAGAGAAGCTTTCCGTTGTCGAAGCAGTATTTCATTCCATCGACATCAGAAATACCTGTTACAGCGGAGCCATCGCTTTTGATGTAATAAAGATCGCCTGAATTTGTCTGCCAGCCGATTCCCACAGTTCCGTCAGCTTCGATATTGTATGGGACGCCGTTTATCACTGTGCTTTCAGTCTGGATGATTCCACCCTCGTTGACGTAAATGCAGGAATCCTCATATTGAGTGAATCCGGCTTCTGTTATAACCGAGCCGTATCCGTCGGCGATATACATATTATCATCGCTGTCGGAGAATTTTCCGGCTGCCTTTCCGCTGCCGGGATCAACATAGTATTTCTGACCGAAATAGTCTATCCAGCCGGTAACCGACTTTCCTGATTCGGGATCAAAATAGCATCTCTGACCGTTGACAGTACGCCAGCCAGTTTTAAGTACACCGTTTTCCGAGAAAAGGTAATACTGGCCGTTGATCAGGACTTCACCTTTAGCGTAATTTCCGTCTGCGTCGTAGTAATAGATTTTTCCGTCGCTGTCTGTACTCCATGCGGAGACAACAGCCGATGTATCGTCGTTTTCTGCTGCTGATGCCGATAACGGAAGCATAGCTGCCATAGCAAGGGCCGCTGTTACCGGACAAAGCAATATCCTTCTTTGTTTTTTCATAATTTGTCTCCATAAGCCGTAACAGGCTTCCGCATTTGACGGCAGCGGATGCCGAATTTTTATTGTCCGTTATACTGAATCCTGAAAATTCTGATTTGTCGGAAAAACAGAATTCTTCAGGAGTCAGCTGACAGAGCAATAATTTATCATTTTAATATAACATAAAAAATTATGCTGTTGTGACATGAAACATTAATACGTCTATATTTCATACACAATTATTATACCAAAAAAAGTGCAGTACTGCAACATTTTTTTGAATTTTCAGCAGAATTTCATTATTTTTCTGCAAATCTGATATTATATATATCATTTATGGCGATTTTTTTGCCGTCTTCAAAGATGAAAGTCCTGTCATAGTCGCTGAATGTTCTAAGAGAACCTGTATATTCCTCGTATTTTCCACCCTTTTTTCTTGAATCCGGAACAAAATAAAATACTGTGATTTCCGGACTGCTTCCGATATTGTCAAGAATCAGCCTGATTGTCCTGTCGAGTTCCACAGAATGTTCTTCATCGGGGATAAGCCGGAAGTCTGTAAGCCGTGCTGTTTCTGCGACAGCTTCTTCGTATCCTGTCAGTGCTGCAAACGGTGAGAACTGTGCCGCCCTGTCGTGCATGGGCATCTTAGGACGCTTCTGCGAAACGTAGTGCGGCAGGCTTATAATATCATCATAGTTTTTTTCTTTCATGCTTTGTGACCTCCGACCTGCTTGTTTCTTTCGATAGCAGTTGCACCTTCCTGAAGATTCATTCCCTTTATTATTGCATTTTTGCCGTATTTCTTTTTTATTCCGAGAATCGCCTGCTGTCTGCGTTTTTCACGTTCAAGGGCACTTTTTTCCTGTTCACGCTGTTTTTCGACTTCCTCGTGATCGGTAAAGAAATCAAGCTGTTCGTATTGTTCCTCAGGAATATTTTTTTCGCTTATAACATGGTTTGCAACGATGTATATCCGCCGTGAAGTAAGATTTTTGTCCATGATGCGTCTGTAAAGTTTCATAGCTGTCTCCGTTATAATACGAGTGGAGGAGGTGTAATGGTCAATTTTTATTGTTCCATGTGCGTGTTTGGGGATTTTTCTTCCATAGTGATCTGAGGTTATATCGCCTGTGTATCTCCGGCTGATATTTTCATCCGTCAGGTTGGAGGAATCATACCCTATCGTCAGCACAAGCTGATCTGTCACAAGACCTTTTTCTACGAGGTCGTAAACGAGAAGATCAGCCATTTCACGGACGATAAGTGCTGTCTGTTCGTAATCGCAGGGATGCTGGAGTACCTGTCCGGAGCTTATACTGTTGTTTTCTGGAGTATATCTCTTTATATCGGCGATAGTACAGGGTTCCCAGCCCCATGCGTGGTCGATGAGAAGTTCAGCATTGATACCGAACAGCTTGTAGAGATAATCCTCGGATTCAAGAGAAAAACGGGCGATATCTCCCATTGTGAAAAGTCCGGCGGCTTCAAGCTTTTTTGAGTAGCCCCTGCCTATCCGCCAGAAATCCGTCAGCGGACGGTGATTCCACAGCAGTCTGCGGTAGGACATCTCGTCAAGTTCAGCGATACGCACACCGTCCTTATCAGCCGGCATACGCTTTGCAACGATATCCATAGCGACTTTGCAGAGATACATATTTGTACCTATTCCGGCAGTAGCGGTAATTCCCGTTGTCGCAAGAACATCACGGATAATAGCCACTGTAAGCTCGTGGGCGGTCATTTTGTAGGTATCGAGATACGCCGTAACATCAATGAAAACCTCGTCAATTGAGTAGACGTGGATATCTTCGGGGGCGGCATATTTCAGATAGACTTTGTATACCTGAGTGCTTATTTCCATATAGTGAGCCATCTGCGGCGGAGCTATAATGAAGTCCACAGCCATATCAGGACGGCTGTTCAGGATCTCAGCGTCGTCTGATTTTCCGGAAAACTGCGCATAACGTTTTCCCGGAAGTCTGCGGTATTCGTCAAGACGCTTTGCATTTATGGCATTCACTTTCTGTATGACCTCAAAAAGCCTTGCTCTGCCGGGGATACCATAGGATTTGAGGGCGGGCGAAACGGCAAGACATATAGTTTTTTCAGTACGGCTTTCGTCAGCGACAACAAGATTTGCAGTCAGCGGATTGCGGTTTCTTTCCACGCATTCTACCGAAGCATAGAAGGATTTCAGGTCTATTGCGGTATATGTGCGGTTTTCCATAAGCTCACCTCCAATATAAAATTATAGACCATATATCTGCAAATGTCAACGGATGAACAAAAGTTCCATAAATTACACAAAAAGCCCCGTGGATATACCACAGGGCTTATCTGAATTAAGGTTTATCAATGCGCCATTCGTCGTTTACTGAGTCTCTTTTAAAGATGTATATATTGATTAGATGTCCTGATTTCAGTTCTTCCGGATCGGTAATAGAAGCTTCATATTCGGGAGCGAAAATTGACCATTCTCTTACTGCTTGAAAGGATGTTTCGGTTACGTCATATATTTCTATCGGAGTATTCGTCCAATGATCGAACAGATTTCCCTTACCTGGTATTCTGTTCTGAACATAGAGTTTTCCGTCGTACATTGTAAAAAATGTGCACCTATCAGAAGTTACGGTATCTCCGTTCTTTGCTCCTGCAAGCTTGTCGGTAAGAGTATCAGCGAATGCTTCATTGAAATAATCTTCTGAAATTATTGAAAGCACATATTCTTTTATATCATCTATATCATTAAATCTTTCATCTGTACTGCGGTTGTATCTTCCGTAGTTTATATCTTCATAATATGTCACCATATCATTGTATATTTCCTGCTCATCGACATCCTCATTCTGAGCAGCCTCCTTCATATACTGTATTTCATCCTCAGACGGAACTACATTGAAGTTTATTTCGTCGTTTTCATCGTAGGAAGTGCCATAGTCGATGATGTTGCACATATCTTCGTATTTGTCGATGAAATCAACAGCTATATCTGCATATTCCTGATAGTCTTCTCCCTCATATATCTGTGAAAGACCATGAATTTCTTTTTCATCGACATAAGAACCATCATCGGTTATCGGAAGCGGCGGTATTGTCGGGTTTTGAATCAGATGTTGGCATATAGTCATAAGTTCATAGATCGAAGGCCGTGGAGATGTCGGTTCTTCCATTAAGTCTGATATATCTGTCATATCGTAACTTTTTTCACTTATTATAGCAGGGACTGACTCAAGTGGATATGTTGCAACAAGTCCTGTGTAAATGTCGTCTGTATTGTTTCTTGGATCCGAAGGGAAGTCGTATATATCATCGAATTTTTTCTTTTCGCATACAGTGTATATACAGTTGTATCCCTGTACAAAAATGAAGTAATCATAGTCTGCGTAGAATTCCTCATTGTTAAAATAGTAATGCAGTTTGTCGTAGAATGAATCTGTATCAAAATCAATGCTTACGTTATAGTTATTGCTTTCATCAGAGCAGATAATACAGAGTTCGTTTAATTCTTTTTCTTCATTCATTTCTGTAAGAGCTGCATTTGCGGCATTATACAAGGCTGCTGCGGCTGAGTCAGCCTGTGGCTGCATTAATTCGATATATTCTTCATAATCGAGCAGCTTTGTTGAGTTTGTTGCATCAGTCGTATCTGTTGCCACTTCCGTCATGTGATCTGAGCTTTTGTTTTTGCCTTCACGGGAGATATTGCGGAATAATACGGCTCCTCCGGCAACGATTGCGGCGGCAGCTGCAACAGCAGTAACTCTCTGCCATATGGGACGCTTATATTTTTCTACGCCTTCTATCTTTTCGCTGTATTCTGTATATGTGATTTCATTTTGTTCTTTCATTTTTTTCATAGTCATTTTGTAGATCTCCTCTCTCTTTTTCTCGTCAAAAACGGGGTACTGAGCTTCAAGCTTCTGTACAGTATCATCGTCTGCATTTTCAAGGATCTCAAAATCTTTTTTGTTCATGCAATTCCCTCCTTACATGGATATTCCGGCTTCTGTAAGCATTGCACCGAGTCTTTCAAGAGCACGTTTGCATCTTGACCGGACAGATGACGCTTTAAGATTAAGCTTTCGTGCGATTTCAGACGCATTCTGATCGTAATAGAATTTTCTGATGATGATTTCAGAATCCGGATCGCCGAGCTGTTCGATTTTCTGGAGAAGTATGCTCTGCATTTCTTTTTTGTCGCTGTCCTTCTCAATATCAGTGTCAGAAACTAATGCTCCGGCTGATTCTTCATCAATACAGATAAACCTGCTTTTTTCAGATGTATGCTTTCTGTAATAGTCCACGGCACGGCGTTTTGCAACTGTTCCGGTGTAGCCTCTCATATCCCTTTCGTCGGGAACAGCGGAACCGTATTTCATAAAAATTTCAGCAAAGACATCGCTGACGCACTCGTCAATTTCAGCGGTAGTACAAACGCTTCTGAGTTTGTTGAAAGCTATTGCATAGACGTACCCTCCGTATTCATCAATGAATTTCCGGTAGACTATTTCAGGAGAAGAAGCAATGCCTTCCCGTAGTTCTGTTCCTGTCATTCTCATCCCTCCTTTGCGGGTTTCATATAATACATTCGAAGAAATTATTACAGGTGTTGCAGAAAATTTCAAAATTTTTTTAAAAGCAATACCGCACAGTGTTGTGCGGTATTGTATTTGTCTTTATTTTTTTGGGGGAAAACTGGTTTTATCGGATGATTTCCATTTCTATACTTTTCCACACTTCGCCGCACAGATTATAGTTCGTGACATTGCCATTTTCTTTAAAACCGACGGATTTATAGCAGTTATAGGCGGCTGGATTATTCTCGAAAACTTCAAGTGTAACCTTGGATATACCATAAAGTTCAAAAGCGAATTTTATACCTAACCGGAGCATTTGTTTCCCATAACCCTTTCCTCTTGCTTCGGGACTGATAATTACATATCCGAAGCTTAACTCATCAGATTTTTCATCCGGATGACGAAGCGTGAAGAAACCGGCAATGCCGTTTTCATCAAATGCAGTGAAGGGGAAATATTTTTCGTTATCTATTCGTCCGGATACAGCCTGTTCGATTCGTTCCGGTGAAACGGGATAATCACCTAATCTGCCTTCGCTCCATTTATAGAATGTCAAAACATCTTGACACCATGACGCTATATATCTGCTGTCGTTTTTTCTGTATGGTCTTATTCTGAGCATAAATTTTTACCTCATTTCAGGAAAAGCTTTTGTTTATTATTTCTTCGGAAAAAATCGTTTTGATTACTCACAGGCGGCTGTGTGATTATCATGCTATATGCAGATGTTCGTGGGGCATTGCTTTGTGGTTATGTTCATGGTTGTCGATATCATTAGTATGAACATGGATATGTGTATGAGTGTGTGTATGCTCGTGTGTATGAACCAGATCTCTGTGCCTGTGTTCATGGGTATGGGTATGACTATGCTCGTGAGTATGCTGTAATTCAACAGTATCCTTAATCATAAAATAAGTGCTGACGATCATTACTATCAAACCGGCATAGAATTGAATTGCCGGTCTTTCCCCGAGAATAAGCATACCGGATGCCACACCGAGAAACGGAGCAATTGAGTAATAGGCACTTGTTTTGGCAGCTCCGAGATCCTTTTGAGCCATGACATAGAAATAGATGCTGAGTCCATAGGCGACAAACCCAAGCAGCAATACACATATCATGCAAAGAACAGAAGGAATGCTTTCGCCAATCACAAAAGCAACAGCCAGACTGCCAAGTCCGGAAAATGTGCCTTTGATAACTACAATTTCAAAGTTATTTATAAGTGAAACATTGGCTGCGTGTGATGATTTGATTCCGAACATAAGTAGAATAGGGGCGATAATGTCTAAAACCACCATTGCAATAGTGAATGGCAGTTCCTTTTTAGTCAGCGGCTCAGAGGGAGATGCTTTTCCTGCTGCTTTGGAAACCATGCTATAAACAAGCATCCCCAGACCAGCTCCAAGATACAGAAAAGCAGCCATCATTGTCGGAAAAACGTAATTCAAAAGCATTTTTGAAAATGGTACATTGATCGCATATAAAGCTGCAGCAGCAATGGCATATATTGTTGCGAGATTCTATGTTTTCATAGATATTACCTCGTTTAATTCTTATTATCGGACAGTCCGTTTTTCTATATTATACCACACCCCACACATTTTGGCAATATAAAAAGACGTGTACAGATGTACAAGTCTTATGTCACTCTTGCTCAAAATAGATGACATTCTTATTCTATAAACTCATTATACCACAAACCCACAGCTATGACAACACCCTCACTATTATGGTGAGGGTGTGATATGAGCTTCACATCATATTGTAAAAGTCAGGCATTGTATTTTATTAAGAGATACGCTGTTTTATTTTATGTGAAATCTAATGTCTCACATCCCATGATGTGATTTCATCTGCAAGTCCCTTCAGATTGGATTGATGAAGATAATGATCCCCTGAAATGATTGACACCTTGCTATCCTTATTCGTTATTACGTCCTTGTGAAGCTGCTCCCATTTCGCGTCTTCGCTTACGGTATCTTTTGCAAGTATATACAGGACAGGCACGGTATCAGGAAATATAAGATCCATGCACTTTTCTTCATTATAAACCATATTTTTATACTCATTCAGCTTTGTATCATTGTACTGTGCTGAACACCATAGCGCTTTGCACAATTCTAACTCATCCGCCTTTGCAGATGGAAACTGGTCCTTAATTACTTCTTCAGAGCTTGCCAGGCGTAACAGTCCCGACTTAATCATTAGCGTTCGTAGACGTTTAGCATTTGCATATGCTTCATGGTCTGCTTCTTCTATTTCTGCTGGTACTGTTGCATCAATTCCTATAAAAGCTTCTACTTCATCCGGATATTGATTGGTATAATACAGTGAGTATAAGCCGGCAAAAGAATGTGCGATTATGGTATATTTGTCATGCCCCAAATGTTGCATCAATTCATGAAGTTCTTTTGAATAATTTTCCACAGTTCTTTCTGTATCAGACAAATCGCTGATACCTACTCCTGGCGGTTCATATACAACGACCTTGTATTTATCAGACAGCTTAGCTGCAAGGGCATCAAATTCGTAATGAGCTGATACACATTCTAATCCTGGAAGAATAACAACTACCTGCTCTGATTCACTGTCATATAATGTATAGTTCACCCTGTCATCATTGCTGGTTGTATAGAAGGCTCCATACTTTGCATTTGCAATTATCTCCAAATCATTTTTTGTTTCTAAACTGTTCCATATAGCCATAGCGCTAATCGGCAAAACTATGATAACAATCAAAACAGCTATTACAATAAGAAATTTCTTTTTCTTTACTATCTTTTTAATATTGATTCACCTCCAAATTAAATCAGGTGAAGCAATTTAAGAATCGCATTACCAATAACAGGTATCATCGAATAAAGCCCAACGCAAACAATGAGGATTGCTGATACTTTATGAGATTTTTTGCTGATTTTCTCATTCATCTCTAAAAGTCGCAACATACTAAGACCACAGTAAAGCATACCAAAAGATGTACCGATTGCAACCAGATTTAGTAACAAATTATCTATTAGAAAATAAAAATAAAAAATAATAGGTGTTACAATTCCAAATATAACTGAAGTAATGATTGCCATATTAACTGCAGACTGCATTATCTTTCCATTTTCATTATTTGTATAGTCTGCAACTGTTACTAATGTGTCTTTTAATTCCTTATCCATATTCTCACTTTTCCTTTCTCCGCAAATAATTTCGCGGATATCAACGTCATAAAAATCTGCCAGTTCAATAATGATACTGATATCCGGCATTGTGTTACCATTTTCCCATCGGGAAACAGATCTTGAAGAAACACCAAACTCTTCCGCAAGTTGCTCTTGGGTCAGTCCTTTGTCCTTGCGAAGGTGTTTCAGAAATTCACCTATTTTTTGTTGGTTCATTAACACCCCCTCCTTTCGAGAAAATTATATCATCGGTTCAGTAAGAAAACCACGACAAAAAGTGAGAAATGCCGTGGTTTAGAGGCAGACACGAGTGTCTATGATACCAAATTCCAATTTAAAATCACTAAATTTACTGTTTTCAAGCATATTCTTTATTTCTTGCAGTGAGTATTTCGTCATCATACTGTCTGCGTCTATTGTGACAATGATCTTGCCTTCTGATAGCGTGCGGGCATTTTCAATATATTTTTTCTGATTTATTAGTCTGTCCGACCACCTATATTATACCACACCCCGCAGATTTTGGCAATAAAAAAAGACTTGTACAAATGTACAAGTCTTCTGTCTGTCTTGCTCAAAATAGATGACATTGAAAAAACGATGATTCTACGAGGTTTTCGAGCCATCATCCTGACTTTTTCTAAAAACATGAGTGGTGACTTTCGAACCCCAAAAATCTTATCCTAGCCTTTCATTAATAATAAAGTCTTATCTTGTTTTATATATTATATCACATCTATCCGAAGATTACAAGTGGTTTGAAAATAATGCTCTTCAGAATGCTTTGTAAACACGTCCGAAAAGAACCGCTTTCTTCTCCTAAATAGAACGTAACAAGCTGAAGAATTGCGTAGATATGTATTACGCTATCGTTTAAATTGCAAGAGCGTTTTCAATATTTACTATTTTACGATTATATGATATAATATTAAAATGATGATCAAATAAAAAGTGAGGTGCCGTGGTTATGGCAGAAAAGAAATATGTAATTGATAATGCCGAACTGATGGCAGAGTGGGATTGGAACAAGAATAATGAATTAGGGTTTGACCCCAAAACATTAAC
>JAFXCR010000012.1 GCA_017516465.1 Ruminococcus sp. | reverse complement strand
CTCTGTACGGCATGGTCAGTAAAAGCTCGCTCGCTTAGACTCTGTACGGAGCGGAAGTCTATTATCGCATACGGTAGGCAGCGTGACGCTGCACCCGGCTCACGTTTCCGTGCGTAAACGCACTCACTCTGTACGGCAGGTCAGTAAAAGCTCGCTCGCTTAACTCTTACGGAATTAATATGTAGGGGACGCCGTCCCCTACATCGTGTTATATGTAAATAACAGCGGGGCGGATGATATCCGCCCCTATGAAATGGTTATTTTTCGTTGTATGGTGTAGGGGCGAACGTTCGCCCGTTGTTGCATGGAACGTGTTTCAGGGGCACCGCTGGTGCCAATTCCGCATTAAGTCTTTGCTGTTTGCGATTTTGAATTATTGTTCCCGACATCGGATTTCAAAGCGTCAGGCTTTGCATCGGGAGTATTAATGGTGTCATGCTCAAAGTAGAGCTTATAGATAGTAGCAGCAAGCGGAACACCAAGAATCATACCGAGAATGTTGAAAAGACCGCCGCCGAGAGTAACCGCCGCAAGAACCCAGATTCCGGGCAGTCCGATAGAAGATCCGACAACCTTGGGATAAATAAGATTTGTTTCAAGCTGCTGGAGAATAATCAGGAAAACAAGGAACAGCAAAGCCTGCTTCGGACTTTCAGTGCAGATAATAAACGCACTCAGTCCGGCACCGGCAAAGGCTCCGACAATCGGGATAAGAGCCGTAACTCCGACGATAGTTCCGCACATGGCGGCATAGGGGAGATGAAGAAGTGAAGCTCCGATGAAGGTCAGAGAGCCGATAATGATAGCCTCGATGAACTGTCCGATGAAAAATCCGGTGAAGGTCTCGTGGGCAACAGAGAAGAAATGATAGATCTTCTTTGTGGTCGGTTCGCTCATATAGCGATTCATGAGATGACGTGAGTCCTCAGAAAGCTTATCCTTTCTGAAAAGAAGGTATATAGCGAAAATTGCACCGAGAAGAATGTTTGTTACCGTAGCTGTGACAGCTCCGATAAAAGCGATTATTGAGTTAAAGAATCCGAATGCACCGTCAGTAACCTTCTGGGCAATTGAATTAGTATCAAGTTCAATTTCGCTGAGCTGCTTGTATATGTCCGGATATTCCTCAAGCTTTTTGAGTGCCCAGTCCTTCGTTTTGACAAAGAGCGGAGGTATTTCGGCATAAATGATCTTGATTGCACTTATAATTTCCGGAATAATAATGTTTAGTATAAGAGCAATGACCGCGATGACTATCGCGAATGAAAGAAGGATACAGACAGGTCTGCGGCTCCGCTGGATAAATCCGGTATTCTTTTTCGGGAAGTAGTGCTTTTCAAAGAAGCACATGATGATATTGAAGATATACGCCATAATACAGCCGATAAACAGTGGAACAAGAGCTTTCAGTGCCGTGAGTGTGAAGCTCTGTATCAGACCAAAATTCTGTACGATAACACAGACTGCAACTGCAAGAAAGGCAATAAAGACGTAGCGTTTTATTTCTTTTTTATCCATTTCAGAAATATTCCTCCTTTTCTGAATATTTTTTTATTGTATAACGTTTCTGTGATAATCCCGTGTGAAAATTATTAATTTTTTATGAATAGGTTATCAATAAATTTTTTTGCAGCTTTTTTCTTTACATTTTCTTCAGGATGTGATATAATTATAAAAAATTGTAATTCACAGGAGGTTATTATCATGAACAAAATCAGAATCGGAATCGCAGGATACGGCAATCTTGGCAGAGGTGTTGAGCTTGCTCTAAGACAGAACGACGATATGGAGCTTGCAGGAATTTTTACAAGACGTGCTCCCGAAACAGTCAATACGGCAACAGAAGGTGTGCCTGTATATCGTCTCAGCGACGCTGAAAGTATGAAGGATCAGATAGACGTTATGATAATCTGCGGCGGAAGTGCAACTGATCTCCCACAGCAGACTCCTGAGCTTGCACAGTATTTCAATGTTATTGACAGCTTTGATACTCACGCAAGAATTCCTGAGCATTTCGCAAACGTTGACAAGGCGGCTAAGGAAGCAGGAAATCTTGCTCTTATCTCTCTCGGCTGGGATCCGGGACTTTTCTCGCTCAACAGACTTTATGCAGAGTCTATTCTCCCAAATGGCAAGAGCTATACCTTCTGGGGAAAGGGCGTAAGTCAGGGACATTCCGATGCTATCAGACGTGTAAACGGCGTAAAGAAGGGAATTCAGTATACTGTTCCGGTTGAGGCGGCTATGGACGCAGTTCGTTCAGGAAGTCAGCCGGAGCTTTCCACCCGTGACAAGCATACAAGAGTGTGCTATGTTGTGGCTGAGGAGGGAGCAGATCTTGCCGCAATTGAGAACGAAATAAAGACAATGAAGAACTACTTTGACCAGTACGATACAACAGTGAATTTCATAACTGACGAGGAGTTCGATTCTGTTCACAACAAGATGCCTCACGGCGGCTTCGTGATGAGAAGTGCCATGACTGGCGACGGAGAAAAGACTCACCAGATGATTGAGTATTCACTGAAGCTTGAATCCAATCCGGAATTTACAGCAAGCGTGCTTGTCTGCTATGCAAGAGCACTCGCAAGACTCAGAGCAGAGGGGAAAACCGGCTGTATGACTGCATTTGATGTTGCTCCTGCTTATCTTTCAAGACTCAGCGGCGAAGAACTCAGAGCACAAATGTTATAAGGCACCAGCGGTGCCCCCGTTCCACGTTTCCGTGCTTCGCACTCACTCTGTACAAAGCGATACTTGCCATTCGCTCGTAGGGACGAATTATATGCCGGACACTTTTATAATGAACCAGCGGTGCCCCCGGCAGCGTGACGCTGCACCCAGTTCACGTTTCCGTGCGTAAACGCACTCACTCTGTACAAGGCGGCAGTCTGCTATCGCATACGAAAAAAATTTATTGTTATAGATTGTAGGGGACGGCGTCCT
>JAFXCR010000011.1 GCA_017516465.1 Ruminococcus sp. | reverse complement strand
ATTCTTCCTCAAGCTTTGCAATAAGCTTGGGTGAACCGGAAGAAGTACATCCTGTACCGCCGCACACGAGAACGTGTCTTTCATATTTTGAAGAAGCGTTGCCATGAGTTCTGAGAGCAACTTCGCCCACCATAGATTCTCTGACAGCCTTGAGTTCTTCAAGAGTCTTCATAAGTAAACCTCCTAAATGGTAATATGTTAATTAAGCGTATTTTGCGATAATCTTGTCTACATCGTCAACTGTAAGACGACCATAAACATCCTCGTTTACTGTGAGGACAGGTGCAAGACCGCAGGCACCGATACAACGGCATGCTTCGAGAGAAAACTTACCATCAGGTGTACATTCACCGCCGGCAATGCCGAGCTTTTCCTGAAGCTTGTCATAGATATCTCCGGCACCCTTAACGTAGCAGGCTGTACCGAGACATACGGAGATTGTATACTCACCCTTCGGATAGAGAGAGAACTGAGCGTAGAATGTTACAACGCCGTAGATTTTTTCCATCGGGATACCTGTGTTGTCGGAAATAATTTTCTGTACCTCGATAGGAAGGTAGCCATAAATTTCCTGAGCCTTCTGAAGAATAGGCATAAGAGAACCCTGAGTGTCCTTCTTTTCTTCGATGACCTTGAGGAGCTGTGCTTCCTGTTCAGGAGTACCCTTGAACGGAACAGTAGATTTAGCTGAATTCATTAGATGAACCTCCTTGAATATATCTGTGAAAAATGTAACAATGTCACATATAGTAACAGCCACATCCCACATATCTGCATCTATTATAACATATATACAAAAAAAATGCTATTATCATTTCTAACTAATTTCGATATATTTTTATATCGAATTTGTACATTTCAACTGTTATATAATACTAACATTTTTGCAATTTGAATAAAAATCAAGCTTATTAATCGCCTGAATATAACTTTTTTCGTCATTTTCGGACTGCACCACTGATCGTCACAGGTATCACTTTATCAATTATCATCAAATTGTTGATATTTTGATTCGTTTATTATAAAAAAATTCTTGCATTTCTATCCAAAATGTGATATAATACTAAATTGACAAAAATATAACGGAGTTGAAAATTATGGAAACGTTCAACAAAATAACGGAAAAAATTGATAATATTGTCTGGGGCGTCCCTCTGATATTACTCATTCTCGGCTGTGGAATCTTCCTCACAATACGAGTTGGAGGAATACAATTCCGTAAGCTCGGTCTCGCTCTAAAATATATGTTCAAGGATGAAAAAGACTGCACCGGCGAAATATCAAGCTTTGCTGCTCTTTGTACCGCACTCTCCGCAACCATAGGAACCGGAAATATCGTAGGTGTAGCAACGGCCATAGCTGCCGGAGGTCCAGGAGCTCTGTTCTGGATGGAAATCGCAGCTCTGTTCGGTATGGCTACAAAATACGCCGAAGGCCTTCTTGCTGTAAAGTACCGTGTAAAATCGGCTGACGGAAAAATTCTCGGCGGTCCTTTCTATTATATAGAGAACGGCCTGGGCCAAAAATGGAAATGGCTCGCTGCTGTTTTTGCAGCCTTCGGCGTCGTCGTTGGTCTGCTCGGAATCGGAACATTCGCTCAGGTAAACAGTATAACATCTGCCACAAATCAGTTTTTTGATCCCGAGAAAACGCATACCATAGAGCTTTTCGGTACAAACTATACATATGCTCAGATCATATCAGGACTTATCATCACCGTACTTGCCGGTCTTATCATTATCGGCGGAATCAAACGAATCGCTTCTGTTTCAGAAGTAGTAATACCGGTTATGGTCGTGATCTACGTTTCTTGCTGTCTGATAATTATTTTCACACACATCAATGATGTTCCCGCCGCTTTTGCAGAAATTTTCAAGAGTGCATTCGGCTTAAAAGCCGCAGCAGGCGGTGCATTAGGTGCAATGATGGTTTCGATGCAGAAAGGCGTTGCAAGAGGAATTTTCTCAAATGAAGCCGGTCTCGGCTCTGCTCCTATCGCAGCTGCAGCCGCAAAAACTAAAGAACCTGTACGTCAGGGACTTGTAACAATGACAGGAACTTTTATTGACACGATTATTGTCTGCACAATGACAGGTCTGACAATCGTTATTTCCGGATGCGTTGACTCAAACCCTGACTTTGAAGGTGTTGAAATCACTGATGCAGCATTCCGTTATGGTCTCCCCTTCCCGGAAAAACTCTCCTCTTTTCTCCTTATGATATGTCTGATGTTCTTCGCATTCACTACCATTCTCGGCTGGAATTATTACTCGGAACGCTGTCTCTCATACCTCACAGGTTCAAACAAGACCGCCTCTGCAATATTCAAATGGCTGTACATCGCAGCAGTGTTCATCGGACCATACCTTGCAGTTTCTGCTGTATGGAACATTGCTGATATCTTCAATGGTCTCATGGCTCTTCCGAACGTAATTGCACTTCTCGCACTTTCAGGCGTTATATCATCCGAAACAAAAAAATACTGTAACAAGATAAAATCACAAAAAGGAGTTAATTAAAAATGTCAGATACATCTAATTTTACAAAAAATGCAGAAGCCCTCAGAAAGTGCAATAAAATTTTTAACATAATCCCTATAATCTACATTGCATTGTTTGCGGTTTATTTTCTCGTATCAGGACTTTTCCTAATTTGCGTAAACTACTCTGCAATTTATTCCCTTATTGATGCCTTGATCTTTGCACCTCTGACCTGCTATCTCGGATTAAGAGGAGCATATCACAAGCACGATCTCGCCGCAATTGCTGTACCAGCAATTTCAATATTTAACGTTTTTGTTTTGAAATACGGTGCATCACTTGATATGACATATGATCATGGATCTCCATCAACAAATGTCACCGAACTTATGTATAAGTTTTGTATAGTTATTTTTATTATATCTGCCGTCTTAGCGTACATTAATTTAAACGCAAACAATAAGTTCCGTTTTCTCGAAAAACAGGTCGGATTCCCATATTTTAATGTTCGATACGAGGAACAGCGCGTAAATAAAATCAGACATGAAATCAAAGATCCCTTCCAGAAAGAATTTGAAAGAAGAATGAGAACATCGACATCTGAAATGTCAGGCATAGAATTTCCAGAAGCATTAGAAATTACTGACTTATAAATTAATCATTGAAACAAGCGTATCTGTAATAAATTCCAGACAGATACGCTTGTTTTTTTCACCATAAAATACTCCCCGCAGCTTACCCAAAACAAGACCTGCATAAGGCTGAATTCACGCAGAAATCCAGCAAAAAAATCATTTTTTAACATTTTATATCATTAATAACCCAATTATTTTATTTACAAAAAAGTCACATTTCATATTGTTTAAAATTCATTGACAAAGCCAGTTAATTATTGTATATTTATCTTATAGAATTAACTTTACTACTTCGTTTATATAAACAGTCAGGAGGTACTGCATTATATATGAATATTCCCAACGATCCGGCTATTCTTCTTAGCTTTATCAATACTCAGCTCAGAGATACCGGTCAGGATCTTGACGATCTTTGCAAAAGCTTATGTGTAGAAAAAAATAAGATATCAGATAAGCTTTCGTCAATCGGGTATGTCTACGATCCAGAATTAAAACGCTTTAAATAAATCAGTGGGGGGACTGATTTTTTAAAGCAATACCGCACAGATTCTGTGCGGTATTGCAAAATAGAAAACATGAAAAATTACGGAGGAAAAAATGAAAAAACTATTCAACAGATTAACAGCAACCTTCACTTCCGCTCTTCTTGCTGTCGGTGTACTCGGCAGTATGCCTGTCTCTGCCAAAACTGAAACAGAAGAAGTAACTATCCATTTCGATCTCAGCGGAGACGGCGTTAAGGTCGAGGATAACCAGTACGGAAATCCTCAGTATATCGTGGATTTCAGCGGTGTTCCGGGTACATCAAGATACCTTTCTGATGTCGGTCTTGAAAGATCAGGATACACTTTCATGGGCTGGACCTTCGATGGCATACAGGCATATTCTCCAGGATCTGTTATCCAGTTCCCTGATACTGACGCAACTCTTACTCCAGTATGGAGCAAAAAATCGGATTCAAGAAAATTCAATATCCACTACGAGGCTGTATGTGAGCTCGGAATCTTTGACAAAGAAGGCCGTCTTCCGGATTATGAATTAAAACCCGGCGAACTTGTTGAAATTCCGCTTGATGTTTTCTATCATCCTACTCACAGCTATACTCAGATCGGTTGGGTATACGATGGAAAAACCTATCTCGGACAACAAAAAATAATTATGCCGGAACACGATATCGAGCTTACACCGAGCTGGCATAAATACTGCAAATTTGAATACAGTGCCGGCGACGTTGATCGTATTGTCGGTGTAACAGGTCAGGTACTCGAAAGGATTGCCGGTTTAAAGACTGAACTTGCTGAATCTTCAAGATTATCTCGCATAGGCTTCTATCTCTCTGGATGGCATTGCAGTGTTGATGATAAGGTTTATTTACCAGAATATTCCTACCTTATGCCCGATGAAGATGTAGTATTCACAGCTGTCTGGGAGCCTAAAACATATACTCTTGTTTTCCGTCCTGAGCTCCATGCTGAAGATTATTTCATAAAAATTGACGCTAAAACTGATACCACTGTAATATGCCCCGATATCAATATGCAAAAGCCCGGTTATAAGTTCGGCGGTTGGGACTACAAGGGTACAATATACCAGCCCGGTGATGAATTCCTCGTCTACGGAGAAATTACTGGCCTTGGAATTCCTCTTGAAGGCGTATGGATCGCTGACAACGAACCCACTCCTTCTGTCCCCGTTTACGGTGACGCAAACTGTGACGGTAAGGTTACTCTTTCCGACGCTATTCTCATTATGCAGTCCATAGGAAATCCGGACGCTTACGCAGAAGGCGGTTCTGACGCTTCTGCCCTTACTAAACAGGGAATGATAAACGCTGACTGTTATTCCCCCGGAGACGGAGTTACAAATCTTGACGCTCTTGCAGTTCAGAATCTCTGCCTGAACCTTATCCAGAAACTCCCCGTAACAGAAATCAATGAATAAAATACTTATGAACAACAATTATTTTTAAGGAGGTTCCACTATGAAAAAAATATACAATCGATTTACCGCATCAATCCTTTCTGCAATGATTTCATTATCTTCTGCAACCGCATTTCTGTCTTTTGCAGAATCCGGTGAAGCTGAAGTAAAACAGATAACCGTTCACTTTGACATAAGTGAAGAAGGTGTCACAATCAGTAAAGATGAGGATGGTAATACCGTTGAGCTTACAGATATTGTTTCCAATCCGAACAACTCAGTTCAAATCCCGGAATGCACCCTTTTAAAAGATGGCTTTGTTTTTTCCGGCTGGACTGTTGACGGTGTAAGAGGCTATCCTTCAAACACAATTATGCAGGTCGGTGAAGAAGATGTTACTCTGAGTCCTGTATGGACTGATCCTACCGACAAGAATTATCACCTCGTTAAATACGAAGTCGAACACATTGAAGATCCTGATGATCTCCCAGTTGCCATTCAGCCTGTCGACGAACGAAAAGGCTCATTTGTTGAGGTTTCACTGTTCTCATTCGATCATCCTGAAAATACGCATATTCAGCTCGGGTGGAACTATGACGGAACAACTTATCTCGGTCAGCAATATATTATCATGCCTGATCACGATATCGTTCTGACTCCAAACTGGCTAAAATTCTACAAGCTCACATATACCCCCGGAGATGTTGACCGTATCGTGGGTACAACATCAAGCATATTTGACCGAATCGAAAAACAGCAGACAGATCTCGCGGAAGCAGGAAGATTTTCACGAATCGGTTTCAGAAACACTGGCTGGAAATGCGATGCAGACGATAAAATATACGCTCCCCTTTCAGCCTACATGATGCCCAGTCAGGATGTAACCTTCACGGCAGTATGGGAACCGATCAATTATGTTGTGGTATTCAACAGCAGTACCGGAAACTCTGAGGATAACTACAAGATTGAAGGAAAAACTGATACAACTATAATCTGTCCTGAAATGAAGGCTTCAAAATCCGGTTATTATTTCGATGGCTGGAAATTTAGTGAAAAAATTGACGGCAAGACTGTTACCACAATTTACAAAGCCGGCGATGAATTCCTGATCAAAGGAGCAAAGCCCGGTCTTGGTATCTCACTCACCGCTGTATGGGTGAAAGGCGAACCGCCGACGGATACTCCTGACGTAAAATACGGCGACGCAAACGCTGACGGAAATATCGCACTATCCGACGCTATCATGATTATGCAGGTAATTGGAAATCCCGACAGCTATGGCATGGGTGGCTCTGATCCTTCTGCTATCACTGAAAATGGCTTTAATAATGCAGACTGCTGCAATCCCGGAGACGGCCTTACAAATCTTGACGCCCTCGCAATTCAGAAATATCTCCTTAAGCTTATCCCTGAGCTTCCTGAAACAAACTGACATTAAAAGATATTCCCCTGCTCCGGCATGGGAATATCTTTTTCTTTTAACAATCCTGATATCTTGACTATATCACCTTAAAATGGTATAATATATACATCCGGATTAATCGGAAAAATTCAGAAAAGGAGGACAACCAAATGGAAAAATCAATGATCAAAAGGTATGCAGCTGAATGTATCGGTACCTGCGTATTGGTGCTCATCGGTTGCGGTGCAGCTATGTCAGGATTAGGAACTCTTACTATTGCTCTTGCTTTCGGTCTTTCTATCGTAGCTATGGCTTACAGCATCGGAAATATCTCAGGATGTCACGTTAATCCTGCCGTTTCTTTCGCAGTTTACATGAACGGCGGTCTCAACACCAGAGAATTCCTCGGCTATGTAGTCTCCCAGTGTGCAGGTTCCTTTATCGGAACACTTCTCCTCAGACTCATATTCAAGCTTAGCGATATCAAGGATTATACTGCACCGGAAGACAAGGACTGGGGTATGGGTGCCAACACTCTTGCCGGAGTAAACGACAGCATCATTGCCGGATTTATCGTTGAAATAGTTCTTACATTCATTTTTGTAATTGCTATTCTCGGCGTAACATCCAAGAAGGCTAACCATGGTTCTTTCGGCGGACTTGTAATCGGTCTGACGCTCACACTCGTTCACATCCTCGGAATCGGTCTTACAGGAACATCTGTAAATCCTGCAAGAAGTCTTTTCCCTGCAATCTTTGCACTCGGCGACGCTCTTATTCAGGTATGGATTTTTATCATTGCTCCGTTTATCGGTGCTGGTCTTGCTGCACTTGCATATAAGTGGCTCGATGCTGACAACAAGTAATTATATACTTAATCAAAAAAGACAGTACGGTATCTTCAAAATACAGTACTGTCTTTATTTTTATTGCCAGAATATCATCAGATCTTCAACTGTATCATAAAGGTTCGGAAAACGTCTCATAAGACTACCATCTTTTACCTGAATTGTCAAAAGACAGCTTATAACAAACGTTGCCGCACATGAAGCAATTATCAGACCGTATCTCATTGTGTGCTTTTCGGGATTGCTGCTTCCGCGAAGTATACACAGCAGAACACCAATCATCAGAAGCGGCATAAAGTCAATTACATATCGTGTAACCGCTCCGCCGAGACAGAAGTCCTGCCATGCTATAAACAATGCCATTGCAAAACAAAGAATAATAACCGACTTCTGCTGAATTGCTGTTACACCGCAATTATTACTGAATCTGTTCTTTTTGAGTGCAGACGGTATCATCAGAAATCCCGCTGCAATTACAGGATATGTAAATACCCCTATACAGTCAGCAAGGAATGTGTATTTCTGATAATTATACAGTATACAATATGTAGGCTCAAAGAACGGGAATACTGCCGCTGCTCTCGGAAGCTGGAAGAAGTAATGGTACAGCATCGGTGGTAAGCCGGCAAAACTGAGGCTATTTGCAGAAACATTGCTTACAGTAAGCTGATATTTATATCCGAAATCAAATGGAGATCCAAAGCGTGCATTATTATACATCATCAGAAGAATTCCACCTATCAGCAGCGGTACGCAGAAGCAGACCGCCTGCGCTCCACGGAACACAGGCTTCTGCTCCTTGTTGCGGAGAATTCCTATGAACAGAGGAATAAGTATCACACTGCAAAGTGCTATTCCGGGACGTGACGCAGTACAAAATGCAAGGGAAATACCCGAAACAGACAACAGAACAAGCTTGAGCGGCTTTTTTGAAGTCAGACACGCTTCAAAGCCTGTCCATAAACATAGAAACAGCCAGCACAATCCGCATGCTATCGGAATGTTATATGTACTTCCGACATTTACACAGTAATATAGTCCTGATAATCCTGGTGTAACAGCCATAAAACTCAGTATTATAAGAAGATTTGCTTTCGGAGCAAACAGCCTTACAGCCGCAAGAAGCATCCTGCACAAGAAATATGCTGCAAGTACACTGAAAAATCCAAGCGTCATATCAGTTGACGGAAGCTTTCCTGTTATCAGATAATAAGGAAGATTATATGTAAGTACGGGAGCACAGCCAAAATAACAATAATACTTTCCCTTATAATAAGCGTAATCCCATCGTCCATGTATTTCTTTTTCGTTTCTTTCGCTGGTATCATAGACATTATCCAGCGTTTCAAGCTCAGGCTGTACATCAATATCAAGGCTGACCTGCTTTTTCAGAAAAGCGTCCAGCGTCTGATTATAAGGATTCAGATTTCCCGCATTTTCACTGTCATACTCTTCTGGTTTTTTAAAAGGATCAGTCATTATAAAAACTGACAAGGTACACACAATTGCCATCAGCTCTGTAATCAGTATATGAAGCGGCTTACGACTCTGATAGCTGACTCTCCACAATTCAAATGATAAGACAGCAAATACTGCGGCACACACTCCAAGAAGTATCAGAAATCGTATCATTGAAAAATGAAATGGAATCGCACTTACAGCTGTAATGCTGTTTATCGTAACCGGAGAATGTACCTCCCCGATATCCAGTCTCAGTGCCTTCACCTTGCCATAGGGCTGGAATGACAGTGTAGTATCCCTGTCACACGCCATTGTAATTTTATTCTGTATCAATTCAAAGCTTCGGCTCAGATTTTCATCTTTGAGAAATAGTCCGACGCTTATTGTATTACTGTTTTCGTCTATCTTTCTGTCAAAGTCGATTATAAGTGCATTTGTTCCGTCCGGAACATAATTCAATGTAAGCGATGACGAAGCATTAACTACTATCCTATCGTTTTCAACGACTGCCCCATCACTCATCTGTATCATATTCGCAGGTATTATATTTTTATTTTTCTCTTTATCAAAGCTTTTTCCGTTAAAAAGAACTACTTCCGCTGAAATAAGGACAATCGCTGCAACTGATATTCTTTTCAGAAAAATAAAAAGCTTCCCATCGCCTTTAAAATACCTTACCGTGACTGCCGCAAACGGTAATATTCCTGATACAGCAACGGCAACAGGCGAGATATATAAGCCGTTGAAATTCATTGCATACATTGAAATCAAATTCAATATTATAAACAGAACAATTTCTGTTATCATTATCATCAGTAAAATTTTTTCGGATTTCTTCCTTTTTTCGCGTTCTTCCTTCCTGAGCTGCTTCTTTTCATCCTTTGACAGCTTCTTCTCGGCTGCAATTTCCGGCACCTTTTTCCTTCTGCATATCATGCAGAATATACTGTGAAATATTGCCGGAAGAATTATTCCGGAAATAATTGAGATCATTTACACTTCTCCTCCTCTGATAAAAATACTCTATATATATTAATCGTTTTGATATCATATAAACTCTCACCATTTTTTAAATTTTTTCATTGAAATAATTCTTTTTTTATGATATAATATCATTAATCATGAATAAGGAGAAATGACATGAAAATTTTACAGATCAGTCTTAACTGTAACCGTGATACTCAAGAGAAAAATTTACCTGAAACAGCTCTCAGTCTTTATATAATAAAATCTCCCGCCATTCTTACAATCAACGGAAATCAGCACGCTGTTTCCGGAAGCACTGCTTTAATTCTCACTTCTGACTGTAAAAAAAGCTTCCGTTCTCCGTCTAAACGAAATCTCAGATTCGACTGCATTACTTTTCGTCCCTCGTCCTCAGACAAACAATACATATCATCTCTCAGACTTCCTGTAAATACTCCGATCAAGATATTGGATGACATCGCAGTTATAAGCTCCGTCAGAACAATGAACACAAATTTTATCCGACAGGGACAAGCTGTAAACGAGCTTATGGAGCTGTACATGAAAATCATTTTTATACTGATAAGCGAATCATATACAGCCGCATCTGAAAAAATTGATGCTGTCCCCCTGCATTACTATGAACTTAAAATCCTACGAGACTCGATTTATGAAAATCCATCCGCTGAATGGAATGCAGATTCTATGTGCCGGAAAATCGGAATAAGCCGTACTTATTTCCATCGTCTTTATCAGGAAGCCTTCGGAACTACTTTTCTGCGTGATGTTATAGAAAGCAGACTTACACTCGGATGTGAACTGCTCAAATCTACTGACCTGTCTATATCCGAAATTGCTGAAAAAGCCGGATACGAAAATGATTCCTTCTTTATGAGACAGTTCAAAAAATACAGAGCTTGTACGCCTTCGGAATACAGAAAACAAGCCGCTAACCGTACAAATTATAAAAATATCAAGGAGACCTGACTATGCCCATATACAAATGCAGAATGTGCGAAAACGAAATTGAAGATTCAGAGGGACAGAGCCTTTGCGTATGCCGTTTCTGCGGTACATCACAGACACTCCCTGCTTCAATCAGTGACAAAATTATATCCGTTTTTAATCGTGCCAATCATCTCAGACAACAATGTGAATTCAACAAAGCAACTTCTCTCTACGAGGAGCTTCTTAAACATACCGACAATGATCCTGAAATTTATTGGCAGCTTACTCTCTGTCGCTATGGTATAAAATATATAAACGAAAGTCAGATAAATATCATGGTTCCGGACTGCCGCAGAGCAAGATATCGCTCTATTCTTTGCGACCCGTTCTTTCTAATGGCTATGAATACTGAAGATTCATCACGCAGCAGTGCTTATCGTAAAGAAGCTGAATACATTGATGTCATGCAGAAAAAACTTCTCGGTCACGTCGCTCAACAATATACAGACAACATGAAACCTGAGGAAGCTGAGTTATCTCCTGACGAACTCATTGTGCAAGGAAGGCTCTGTCTTTCAAATAAAAAATGGGCGGCAGCTGACGCTTATTTTTCTCGTGCAAGCAATATATCTCCTCAGTCCTCCGAAGCATATTTCGGAAAGCTTCTTGTGGAATGTGAGCTTGATAGTCCTGATAAAATACCCGATATCGACTACGATCTATCGTTCAGCAGCAATTACAGAACTGCTCTGCGGCTCGGAAATAAGGAACTTGAAGAGCTCACCCGAAAATCAATGCTTAACAGAGGTACAAGGCTTCTGAAATCCGCTAAGAGTCTGGCTGAGCTTTCAATGGCACGGGAACTTCTTTCTCAGTGTCAGGATACAGATTCCCTGCTTAACGAATGTACTGTCAAAATGGATGAGCTCAAGGAAGAATATTATCAGAAAGCCTGTCGGCTCGCAGAAGAAAGTACTTCACTTGAAGAAACTAAAACGGCTATGAATATTTTTATTGAACTTGAAAATTACAAAGATTCTCCAGTCAGAGTTCAGGAATGTGGTGAATTAATGCTCACAAACAATTACGACAGTGAAAACGCTTACAGAAAAGCAGTATCTCTCATTGCTTCTGCTGAATTCCACAGCGATTACGACACCGCCTGCGATATTCTGAAATCTCTTGAAGAATACAAGAATAGTCCTGCACTCCTGAAAAAATGTATCCGTAAACGCAGATTTCTTTCACTTTCTGTTCTTGTCAAACTCGCCTTCATCGCCAGTGTCTGCTATGCAGTACCGATTATAATAGAAAAGATTTAAGCACCTCAAATCAGTTTTCTTAACCGTATTGTAACTAAATTTCAAATTTCTTGTAAAATTTTCAAAAAAAGCTTTACAATCCGGATTTTTTGTGATATAATATATCACAATTAGTGATATATTATTTACATTTCAAAATTTAAATTAAGGAATTGACTTAAGGAGAGATTCTTTTATATGAATAAAGAATATGAGCGCAGAGATCACCGCAGAAACGGTACCTCGAAAAGATACAGAGTCAGATATGACCGTATCGCAGCTGCCGTTCTCGTTCTTATTGTTCTGATTGTTATCCCCGCCTCCTGCATGAAAAGCTGCAAGGAAGGCAAAAAAAACAGCAAGAAAAAATCCTCAGATTCAGCATCTGATTCAGATAATTCAAATACAACCAATAATGGATCCGGTTCAACTATCATAGATAATCTCGTTATAAGCGATGATACAAATTCATTACTCTCGTCGTCCGATCTTACAGCTGCTTCTGACTACGCATTCAGAACAGAGACCTATTCCTCTACTGATCTCAGCTGCGGAAGCCTTATTCTTGTAAATCAGTCCAACCAATATACCTTCCCCGAAGCGGACACAACCCCTGTTACTCTTTATGATAACATCAAAACAGATTATTACAGCGTAAGCGATTATGTCATGCGTCTTGATTCAGATGTTGTTAATCAGCTTAACAGCATGATGGAAGCTTTCTATAATGTATCCGGAAATACAGACATTATGATTATAGGTGGTTTCAGAACACTTGAGGATCAGAAAGATAAATATAACTCAGGTAATTCAAAATACAAGGGCGGTTATTCCGACTACCACTCTGCAAGAAGCTTTGATATGGGTATCTTCCCTAAGGACGGATCAAGTCATGGCTTCTATTCCCCTACCGGAATTTATGCGTGGATAGATGAACACGCTGCTGATTACGGCTTTGTTGTGAGATATCCCGAAGGAAAAGAATATTTTACGGGCGATATTCCGCGATCCCAGACATACAGATATGTCGGTGTTCCGCACGCAAAATACATAAGAGATAATAACCTATGTCTTGAAGAGTATATCCTCAACATTAAGGCGTATAATAACAGCAATCCTCTTGAAATTCAGGTAGATTCCAAGCTTTACCATGTATATTATACTCCTGCAAGTGCTGGCGGCAGTACTGAGGTTCCTGTTCCGGTAAGTAAAACGTATACTGTTTCCGGAAATAATTCTGACGGTTTTATCGTAACCGTAAGCGTCATTTAATTTCAAATAGAACACTTATAAGCAAGATTCAGAAATACACCCTCTGTCTCTTGCTTATTTTGATAAAAAGGAGATAAAATTGAAAAAAACAGCAGCTCTTCTCTGCACAGCACTTCTTGTCTTTCCGCTTTCTTCTTGCGAAAAAAAAGACAAGGGCAGCGGTGCAAATCACTTGTATGATGTTCCGCTTTCAGGAAATCCCAAAAGCCTTGATCCCCAGTTTGCTAATGATCCTTCTTCCAATACAGTTATCAAAAATCTGTACAGCGGTCTCGTTTCTTCAGACATAAACGGAAATATCGTCTGCTGCAACGCCGAAAGCTATACAGTAAGTTCCGATCAGCTGACATACACCTTCACTCTCCGTCAGGATAACTACTGGTTCTATGATCAGAACGACAATGATGAGATAGATGAAAATGAGTATTTCCCCGTTACAGCAGATGATTACGTTTTCGCTCTGCAGCGTGTACTTGATCCAAGAATGCAGTCTCCGTATGTTTCAAATTTCAGCTGCATAAAAAACGGAAGTGCTGTCATAAACGGAAAATCAGCTCCTGAAACAGCAGGAATCTACGCTCGCGATGACTTCACTCTTGAAATAAATCTTGAATATCCTTCAGCAGAATTTCTTGGAATGTTGTCTACTGCGGCTGCTTATCCATGCAACCGTGACTTCTTTGAATCAACAAAAGGACGATATGGTCTCGATGATACTTCAGTTATGTCAAATGGTCCGTTTTATGTCCGTCAGTGGTTTTTTGATCCATACGGAAAACACAATATCCTCTACATGAGACGTAATGAAATCAACGCCAACGAGAAATTTCAGGTTCTTCCTGCCTATGTAAGCTTTACTATCCAGAACTCTGACAGTGATGTTCAGGAGCTTTTCAGAAATGGAGAAATTGAATGCTTCTCTACCTTACAGGATTCCTACAACAAAAATAAATATTCCGTTAAAAGCAGTCCAGCTATAACACTCGGACTTATATTCAATCCTCAAAGCAAAACGTTCTCAAATAAAAATCTTAGAAAAGCTCTTGCATATTCTATTGACAGGAATTACCTCAGCGATCAAATTAATGACGATACTGAAATTGCATCAGGTATCATTCCTCCAGCTGTAACGCTTGCCGGAAGAAGCTATCGTGAACTTTCTTCTGACAGTCAGTTCAGTGTGTACGATCCTGATAATGCCAGAAAATGTCTTCAGGATGCAAAAAAAGAACTCAACATCGGTTCTGTTGAGTCGGTAAAAATTCTTGTTAATGCTGAAACTGCTGATTCCGGAGATCTCCATCTCCTCTCGCAAATCTGGCAGGATACCCTTGGAATATATATCGGTATCGAAGACGTTACTGCCGAGGAATTCAACAAACGAATAGCTGACGGCAATTATACAATAGCTCTGTACCCTTTAAAGGGAGATATCGGCAGCGGAATTTCAGTTATCGGTAAGTTTGAAAAAATTGACTGCCTTAAATCAGCAGCCGGAAATGCCTCTTTTACAGAAGATATATTGAGATGTGCAGATATATCCTCGCTGGTTGAATCCTATACCAGTGCTGAAAAAACTATAACCGGAGGATACGGCTTCATTCCCCTTTTTTACAAGAACGCCTATCTTGTCTCCTCCAATGATAATGAATCACTTATATACGATCCATTTACTGGATCAATTGATTACAGACTCGCACAGAATTTCAGTTAAAACGACACAGCTTCATATATAAAATAAGGGCGATCAGACGATCGCCCTTATTTATTATTCTCATCAATAAGCAGTAAGATTCCTGTACATATCAATATACACATCTGCGGAAGTCTGCCAGCTGTAATCACAGCTCATTGCACGCTTGACAAGTGAATTCCATATATCCTTATTCTCATAGTCTCCTACTGCACGTCTTACAGCGTCAAGCATATCAAGTGCATTTATAGTTTTAAATGTAAAACCATTGCCGTTTATTCCGCCGTTATCCCTGACTGTGTCTCTCAGACCACCTGTTTCACGGACAATCGGAATCGTTCCATATCTCATTGCTATCATCTGGGCAAGACCACACGGCTCACTTTTCGACGGCATAAGGAACATATCTGATCCGGCATATATCTTATGAGAAAGCTCCGGAACAAATCCAAGCGTTACTGACACCCGGTTAGGATATCTTGCAGCCATTTCCTTGAAGAAGTCTTCATACATCTTCTCTCCGCTTCCAAGAACTGCAAACTTAATTCCCATTGAAATCATTTCTTCAAATACACAGCGAATAAGATCAATTCCTTTGTGATTTACAAATCTTGTTACAATTCCGATTACCGGCTCATCGCCTTCATCAAGTCCAAGCTCATTAAGAAGCGAAAGCTTACAATATGCCTTGCCAGATATATCTTTTATAGAATAAGAACTGATTATCTGTGGATCCATCTCAGGGTCATATCGCTGAGTATCAATTCCGTTCAGGATTCCCTTGAGTTTATATTGCTTCGTTACAAGGATTCTATCCAGTCCATGAGCATACCACGGATCAAGTATCTCCCACGCATAGGATGGACTTACTGTAACGATCTTATCGGCGGTTTCAATCGCCCCCTTGAGCATATTCACATAACCGTCATAATCAAGAAGATTAGCATTATAAGCCGGTATTCCCATCAATTCGTTTAGAACCTCTTTACCGTATTTTCCCTGATACTCAATGTTATGGATAGTGAAAACTGTTTTTATTCCGTCATAGCCCTGCTGATATTTATAGTAGACATTATAGTAAACAGGAATCAGAGCTGTCTGCCAGTCATTGCAGTTTATAACTTCCGGAGTGAAATCAATATATTTCAGCATTTCAAGCACTGCTCTGCTGAAAAACACAAAACGTTCACAGTCATCATAAAATCCGTAAAGTCCGTCTCTCATGTAGTAATATTCATTATCTATGAAATAATATGTAATATTATCCTGAACAGCACTGAAAATCCCACAGTACTGCTTACGCCATGATACATCTACCGTGATATTGGTAATGAATTTCATTTTCATGCGAAGTTCAGGAGTTATAGCCTTATACAGTGGAATTACCACACGACAGTCATGGCCTTTATCATATATCGCCTTCGGCAGAGAACCTGCCACATCGGCAAGACCGCCTGAGGCTGCGTATGGAACAGCCTCACTTGCAGCAAAAAGAATATTCATTATTCCATCACCACCATTATATTCTTCCGTTTTTGTTTATATAAAGTGGATATGATTCTGATCCAGTCAGAACCTTTTCGTCGCTTATTTCAACATTCTTATCTGTTATTACTGAGGATATGTTGCATTTTTTTCCTACACGGGTTCCCTGAAGAAGTACACAGTTTCTTACAACAGCCCCCTTGCCAACCTTTACGCCTCTGAAAAGAATCGAGTTCTCAACAGTTCCTTCTATTATACATCCATCTGCAATGAGCGAATCTTTTATCTCTGATTCAAGACCATACTTTGCAGGACCATTATCACCAATTTTTGTATAGACAGGCATTGATTTCTTGAAAAGTGCAGATCTCTTTTCTTTATCAAGGAGCATCTTGCTTGCATTGTAGTAACTCTGAACACTGTCAATCCTTGTAAAGAAATCCTTATGCTCATATCCAAGAATCTTGTATTCATCTCTCTTTGCCTGAAGAATCTCCCGTGTAAAGCTGAACTGATTTCTGCTTGCAGCCTCTGCTACTATCTTCTTAAGGAATTCCTTGCTGACAATCATCATCTCTGTCCATATGTTGCACTCGCCTGAAATTCTGGGTGCAACAAGTACATCCTTTAGTCCTTTATCATCATCAAATTCAAGAACAGTTGTTGAAATATTTTTTTCGCCGTCATAATATCCCTTGTTGTAAATCAGCGTAATATCGGCTCCAGACTTCATGTGCTGTCTTAGTACCGGATCAAAGTTGATCGTTGTGACAACATCGCAGTTTGCCATTATCACATATTGTGCCTTTGAATGCTCAACAAAGCTCCAGACATTGTTGAGAGCATCAAGACGACCCTTATAAATTCCTCCTGTCTGACTATAAGGCGGAAGCAGATGCAAACCACCTTTTTTACGAGAGAGATCCCAGTCACGTCCTGATCCAAGATGGTCAAGCAGCGATCCGTAATTTGACTTTGTGATTACACCTACCTCAGACACTCCGGAATTAACCATATTGGAAAGCGGAAAATCTATAAGTCTGTAACGTCCACCGAAAGGAATTGATCCCATCGTTCTCTGTTTTGTAAGCTCGCTGACATAAGCATCGTGCATACTTGCGAAAATAAGTCCTAAAACATTATAATTAACACTCATAGTAAAACTCCTCTGATCAGATATTATCGCCGATGATCTGCTTTGGTTCAACGACCTTATTTTCGGAAACTGTAACATTATGACCTACTACGGCAATACCCCAGTCATCTCTGTTTTCAATATTTTCCGGACTTGTACCAACTCTTGCACCGCTTTCAATTATGCTGTCCTCGCCGACAATCGCATATTCAACGACAGCTCCTGATTTGATAACTGTTCCGGGCATAACGATACTGTAATTTACAGTTGCGCCCTTTTCAATGGTTACACCTGAGAATAGAATTGAAAAATCAACTGTTCCGTCAACCTCGCTTCCCTCGGATATCATTGAATTTTCTATATTTGCATTATCTCCGATATACTGCGGCGGCATATAGTTGCTTCTGGAATATATCTTCCAGCTCGGATCGTAAAGATCAAGCGGAACGCTTGGACTGAGAAGATCCATATTTGCTTCCCAAAGAGAATCAAGGGTTCCTACGTCCTTCCAATAGCCTTCAAATTCATAAGCAAACAGACGCTGGCTGTCACGGAGCATGGATGTTACGATATCCTTGCCAAAATCCTTTGACCAGCTTTCTCCTCTTTCACGCTTTGCATTTGCGTCTTCTTCGTTTTCGATGAGATACTTGCGAAGCTTCTCCCATGTGAAAACGTAAATACCCATTGAAGCAAGAGTTGACTTAGGTTCCTTCGGTTTTTCAACGAAATCAACAACCTTGTTCTGGTCATCACATATCATTATTCCGAAGCGTGATGCCTCTGCTCTCGGTACATCTATAACGGATATTGTACAGTCCGCATTGTTCGCAACATGGAAATCCACCATTTTTGAATAATCCATCTTATAGATATGATCACCACCAAGAACAACAACGTATTCGGGATCGTATCTCTCAATAAACCGCATATTCTGATAAATTGCATTGGCTGTTCCTTCGTACCACGACGCACCTGCCTGAGTTTCGTACGGCGGCAGAACATGAACACCACCGTTCATCTTGTCAAGATCCCATGGCTGTCCATTGCCGATATATTCGTTAAGCACAAGAGGCTGATACTGTGTTAGAACGCCTACGGTATCAATACCGGAATTGGTACAGTTTGAAAGCGGAAAATCAATAAGACGATACTTTCCGCCATAAGGAACTGCGGGTTTCGCAACGTTTTTGGTCAGTGCATAAAGTCTGCTTCCCTGACCGCCGGCAAGAAGCATTGCAACGACTCTTTTTTTTGTGTACATATATTAATTCCTCCTGAAAGTGTTATATATGATTGATTATTTATCGGATGACTTTTCCGCAGTCTTTTTCCTTGTTCTCTTCGGTTTTTCCGGAGTCTCCGACACTGCGTCTGTTTTTGGCATTCTCTTTTTCACTGGCACATATTTGATATACACCACTGAAAGCGGAGCTAACGTCATTGAAATGCTTTGGTCATGACCGTGCATTCCTTCGTTCTCGGTTTTAAAGGATTTCTCGGATATTCCTGATCCACCGAACTCTGTGGCATCAGTATTGAACACAAGCTTGTATCTGCCCTTATACGGCACACCTATCCTATAATCCTTACGCTCAACGGGAACAAAATTGCATACTGCAATAATCTCATCACCGTTGTCATCTATACGTCTGAAAGAAATAACGCTCTGCTTGTAGTCGTCATTTGAAATCCAGCTGAAGCCGCCCCATGAATCATCATTCTGCCACATGGGAGAATTTTCAGCATAGAATTTATTAAGCTTTTCAGAGAATTTCAGCATATTTTTATGTGAATCAAATTCCATAAGATTCCAGTCAAGCTGAGTCTGGTAATTCCATTCATTCATCTGAGCAAATTCCTGCCCCATAAAGAGAAGCTTCTTTCCGGGATGTGCCATCATATATGCAAGAAAAGCACGGTATGATGCAAATTTCTGTTCATACTCTCCGGGCATCTTGTTTATCATGGAGCATTTTCCGTAAACCACCTCATCGTGAGAAATTGGGAGCATATAATTCTCAGAAAAAGCATAGAAGAATGAAAATGTAAGCTTATCGTGATTGAATGAGCGATATATCGGATCAAGCGACATATAGCTGAGCATATCGTTCATCCACCCCATGTTCCACTTGAAATTGAAACCAAGACCACCTATATCTGTTGGTTTTGTAACAAGAGGCCATGCTGTGGATTCCTCTGCAATCATGAGAGCGTCAGGATGCTTGGAGAAAACAGCTTCGTTCAGACGCTTGAAAAACTCAACAGCCTCAAGATTCTCATTTCCACCATATACGTTGGCACACCATTCACCGTCACGTCTGTCATAATCAAGATAAAGCATAGATGCCACTGCATCAACTCGCAGACCGTCTATATGAAATTCATCAAACCAGTAATTTGCACTCGAGATAAGGAATGAGCATACCTCTGCCTTGCCATAGTCGAAAACTCTCGTTCCCCACGACTTATGCTCTCTTTTTCTCTCATCGGTATATTCATAACAACAGGTGCCGTCAAACTCATATAGTCCAGCTTCGTCTTTCGGGAAGTGTGCCGGTACCCAATCCAGTATCACACCTATTCCGGCTTCATGGAACATATCTACCATTTTCCTGAAATCGTCCGGTGTTCCATAGCGTGAAGTGGGTGCAAAATATCCTGTCACCTGATATCCCCACGAGCCGTCAAAGGGATACTCTGTAAGCGGCATGAATTCAACATGAGTATAAGACATCTTCCTGAGATACGGAATAATATTTTGGGCAAATGTGATGTAGTCGATAAACTCACGGTTTTCTTCTTTTTTCCATGAACCAAGGTGAACCTCGTAGACATTTACCGGACTTTTATATACGATCTTACTTTTCTTAGCTTCAAACCATTTCTGGTCTGACCATTCATAGGTACTTTCATAGATCTTTGAAGCTGTTCCGGGACGTGTTTCAAAATGAGTACCGTATGGATCAGATTTTAATATAGTTCTGCCGTCTCCGGTTTCAATGCTGTATTTATAAGCATCAAACTGTTTTAGTCCGGATATATCAGTCTCCCACACTCCGTCAGCTATAAGCTGCATGGGATTCTTCGTACGATCCCATTCATTAAAATCACCTACAACAGATACTCTCTTTGCATTAGGAGCCCAAACTCTAAAGTTGAATGTTTGTCCTCTTCCTTTTTTCTTAGAATGTACTCCGAAAAATTTATAAGCTTCATAATTTTTCCCCTGATAAAACAGATACAGCGGAAAATCATTCTGGTTATTTTTTTTGTTAACTGACATAATTCAGCCTCCTTTGTTATTTACATTTTAACAGAAAACGAAGAATTATTCAAGTTATTTTTTAAAACTCATACAAAATTTCAGACAATATACTAATAAAGCTAATGTACATTAGTGCAATTTGACATATTTTGCCTTCGCAAAAATCGTTAAAATGCACACATAACACAAATACAAATAAATTATGAGTTTACTCACTCATGAACGCATTACACGGATTCCGATAACTGTTACATCATCACTACGCACCGCTGGATTAAACACCTCTGATTTTACACAAATTTCATCAACAATACTTTTCAGATCCCCTCCGCCAAGCAGCAGTTCCTTGATGAAGCTGTAAGCATTTTCACTGATACCGTCAGAAAACATTATTATAATATCTCCGTCCTCGAAATCATAGTCCTTTGAAAAGGTCTCAGACTGCTCATATATCCCGATCGGAAAAGTCGGTGAGGTTATCTTCATAACACTTCCACGATGACGGATAAGTGTAGCTGTTGCTCCTGATTTTATAACAGTCAATCCACAGCTGTCAAGGTCGATTCTTACAGCGTCAAGTGTTGCAAATGCTTCATCCCGTGATTTCGTCAACATTATAGAATTTATAAGCTTTATTGCAGATGTATATTTCACTCCACTGCTAATAAGACGACGAAACATTCTCACTACCATGCGAGATTCAACAGCTGCTTTTTTGCCACATCCCATACCGTCAGACAGTATGACATAGCTTACCCCTGTACCATCGCTGAATATCATGGATGTATCTCCGTTTTCCTTCGAATTATCAGCACATATAGAAGCACCGTAAACCTCAATGGAATACTCTGGTTTCTCAAAAAGCCGTATTCTCACCTCACGTCCTGATCTGACAACTCCGGCACTGTCAAGCGGAATCCTGAGTTCATCGGAAACAAGATCGCATATTCTCCTGCTATCTTCTGGTGCATCAGCATAACTGAAATATATCTCTGCCAGAAGTCTGTTCCGTGAATTATAATATGCAATCACGCTGTCAGGCTTCATTCCGTACTTTACAAGCTTTTCTCTTATACTCCGGCTTATCGGCTCAGAATACCGTACATCCATACGTTCACCAACCGATTCTACAATCTCCTCAATTATCTTTATCTGCTCCGAAAGAAGCCTCCTGCTTTCTGAAAACCTCATTTCCAGAAGCCTTGCTGTTACCCTTTCTCTTGCTCTTTTCTCGAATGCTTCTCTGAGTTCTCCTTTATGGAGACAATCATCAAGCTCATACGGAAAGGCTTCCTTGGAGAATTCACTCATCTTCGACAGACGCCGAAATCCTCTTACAGTATTGTCATAATCACTTTTCCAACAATTGAGACGTCTGAAGCATCGGCTGCATACAGTATTCGAGCTATCGGGAAGTTCTTCCTTGTTTCGCGTGTTTTCAGCTATAATTCCGGCTATTTTCTCTGATTCCATCCTGAGACTCCCTATTGAATCAGACAGAAATCCCATCCTTGTTCCAAGAATCGTCGGCAATGCCGCTGCTGAACCATCACCGGTGATTATCCATTTATCCGAATAAAATGGTGCACAAAACCGGAACAGAGCTGTTCCGCAGATAATATTGAACATATTATTCATATTCTCAGGATTCACACCCGCCAGTATCATCAGCATGAAATTGAGTCCAGTGAAAAATCCAGCTGCGATATTGATTTTCTGCCGGTAAAGATATCCAGTAAGAAGTCCAGCTGCCGGAAGAAGAACAACTGTCATTCCGGATGACGATGAAGAAAGGAAAGCTCCGCAGGTTGTCAAAGCTCCGCACAGTACTCCACCTGTATAACGGTAAAAATACGCTCCTGCAAGAGTTACCGCAGAACCTATAACAATTCCAGCATTAATGAGAGGCATATCAACATAACAAAGTGTTGTAATGAGCAATGTATATACTACCGCATAGGCACATCCGGAAACAGAAGAAAAATCGGCCGCCCGCTTATTTCTGAATCCTGAAATTATAAGGCACACCGAATAGGCTGTATATCCGGCAAGAGCAGCGTAAAGCAGATAATACACCATTCTGTAAATAAGCTTCCCCATTACAGCAGATATTGCGGCACCTGACGCAAATACAGTACAGAATGTGGATATACCATTGACCTTTGGATCATTTACCGGCTCGGTGAACATCTTGAAAATTACAACGATAAGCACAGCAGTGATCTTTACGATATTATGTCCGACAGTTCCCTGAATAACACTTCTCACAAGACTTCCTGTAAATACGGCAGCAGAATACGGAAGATTCAGTCCGCCGGCAAGAGAAACATCGGCAAATATTGCAGCTCCTGCGATATCAGTTCCCGAAAGGAGCACACCTGCCCCCAGACAAAGAAGAAAAGCCCCTGCTTTTGCAGCTGTCGGGCTTTCTGTGAGTTTTTTCAGATTATTCTTTTTAAACATCCAGACCACCTCAGAGATAAAAGTACATACACATTATACCATTATCCTTTGGCGAAGTCTGTCGTATTCGCAAACGTAATCAGATCAATTCAGTGATTTTTTCAGAATTTTTGAAAATTCTATAAGCTGTTCCATTTCAAGTCCCTCAAGTCGGGCAGTTTCGCTTAGATTAAGTTCCCTGAGAGCTTCATATATTTTTTCCTTCGGTATCCCCATCATTGACGACAGTGCATTTGCTGCCGTCTTTCTCCGCTGGGAAAACCCACTCTTGACAACCCTGAAGAAAAACTTCTCATCTTCTTCGTCAAGAAGCGGCATACTGCGTGGCTCGATCTTTATAACAGCAGAATCGACATTCGGGGAAGGCATGAAACTTCCTCTTGAAACACCGAAAAGCTGCTTTGCAGTACCATAGTAATTTACGGCAACAGTAATTGCCCCTGATTCTCTGCTGCCAACTCTGGCACAAAGCCGCTGTGCTGCTTCCTTCTGCACCATAACAGTAATTGATTCAACAGGCAGACGGCTTTCAAGCAGAAGCATAAGAACCGGCGATGTAATATAATAAGGAAGATTGGCACATACAGCCGCCTTCAGACCCGTAAATTCCTCCTGTATTATCTTATGAAGATCGCATTTCATTACATCCTCATTGAATATCCTTATATTGTTGAAATCCGCAAGCGTTTCATCCAGTATCGGAAGAAGTCTGCTGTCGATCTCAACTGCACACACCTTATCTGCACGTCTTGCAAGCTCAGCAGTCAGAACTCCGATGCCAGTACCGATTTCTATAACTCCGAATCCTTCCCGTGCATTTCCGTTTTCAGCTATTCTTGGACATATATCGGGATTTGTGATAAAATTCTGTCCGAGTCCCTTTGAAAAACTGAAACCATGACGTGAAAGTATTTCCTTTATCGTTCCTATATTTGTAAGAATCATTTTTACTTCTCCTGTATTCCGTGTCGTTCCTTCTGGGAAAATTCAGACTGCTTTGCGTCGTTGAGCTTCTCCATGCTGTTGACAAGATAGTCCGCCGATCTGTAAGCATGCTGAAAATCGAGATCTCCGAAATAGAATTTCAGATCAACATATTCACCGTCGATGATTATATCAATTTGTCTTATCTGCCGTCCGGGATGCTTCTTGCCGGCATACTTTATATACTCATCTATCTCGCTGCGTTCCATTTCTCCGCCGATAATATTAATTTTCATAATTACCTCCGATATTGCCTGATCTATCAGAACATTTTCCCGTTTATCCTGTCAATAACTGCCTCTGCGCATTTCATTCCGTCAGCCGCTGCCGAAACTATACCGCCTGCATATCCAGCGCCTTCACCGCAAGGGTACAGTCCTTTCAGCGAAATTGACTGCATATCCTCTCCCCTGTTTATCCGCACGGGAGAACTGCTGCGGCTTTCAATTCCTGTAAGCACTGCTCCGGAAGCATCAAATCCCTTTATTTTTCTGCCCATTTCCGGTATTCCGAGTTTCAGTGACTCACACACAAAATCCGGAAGATACTCCGACGGATGAACTTTTTTCACTCCCGGACGATACGACGGAACAACATCTTCTCCGGCAGTATTTCCGAGAAATTCTCCTACCGTAATCACAGGAGCACAATAATCCGAACCTCCGGCAATAAATGCTTTTTCCTCAAGCTCACGCTGGAAATACATTCCAGCAAGCGGATGATCACTTCCATAATCACCTGTATCAACATTGACAAGCAGTGCACTGTTGGAATTCTCAGCGTTACGGGCAAAACAGCTCATTCCGTTGACCGCAAGACTTTTTTCCTCCGAAGATGCGGCTACAACCTCGCCGCCGGGACACATACAAAATGTATACAATGTGCGTCCGTTAGGAAGATGTACCGCAAGCTTATAATCAGCGGCTTTCAGTGCCGGATGTCCGGCAAAATCTCCGTACATCGCCTTGTCAATTAATTCCTTTTTATGTTCGATTCTTACTCCTACTGCAAAATTCTTCTGCGAGAGACTAACTTTATTATCGTAAAGAAGTTCAAAGACATCCCTTGCACTATGACCTGAGGCAAGAATAAGATCAGCTGCTTCAATTGTATGAAGACGTCCTTCCTTTTCATAGGAAACAGACGAAATACAGCCGTTTTCCGCTTTATATCCGCAGAATCTCGCTCCGAATATCACCTCGCCGCCAAGAGAAATAACACGCTCCCTCAGTTTCTTTACTACATCACGAAGCTTATCCGTGCCGATATGAGGCTTTGCAAGATACAAAATTTCATCAGGTGCACCGAATTCCACAAGACGTTCCATTATCCAGCCTATGCGCTTATCCTTGATGCCTGTTGTAAGCTTTCCGTCAGAGAAAGTTCCGGCACCGCCTTCGCCGAACTGAATATTACATTCTGTATCAAGTCTGCCTGTTGTACGGAATTCTTCAACAGCTTTCACCCGTGAATCAACATCCGCACCACGCTCCAGCACGACAGGACGTGCTCCGGCCATAGCAAGAACAAGGGCAGCATACATTCCTGCCGGTCCGAAACCTACAATCACCGGACGTGTACTCACTGGCGGAACATGATCGATCTTATAATGGAATTCATTTACAAGAACTGCGTTTTTCAGCGATTTCTGAAGTCTTTTTTCTTCCTGTGCCTCAATATCAAGAGAAATGATAAAATGCACATCCGATTTTTTTCGTGCATCTACCGACTTTTTCGCAAGCCGCACTTTTATCAGATTATTCCCGTATATTCCGAACTTTCGGGAACAGAATCCCTCAAGATCATTGAAATCAAAATCAAGAGGAACCTTTATATTTCCGACTCTTATCATCGTTTTGCTCCTTTCAGAGAACGTGCACAATTACTTCCTGCCCACAATCCCGACGACCATGCCCACTGAAGATTATATCCGCCGCAGTCTCCGTCTGCATCAAGTATCTCTCCACAGAAATATATTCCGCTGTCACGGACGGATTGAAGCTCATTGTCAACGCAGCTTCCGTGAATACCTCCGGCTGTCACCTGTGCGTTATTCCATGACGAGCAGCCGGAAATCTCAAATTCCAGCGACTTTATCCTGTCTGCAAGTGCAATGATATCTCTTTTTCTGAGCGTGGAAATTTTCTCTGTAAGAGGACAGTTAAATGTATTCTTCACAAGGTAGACTGCAAGATTTTTCGGGAAGCATCCGGTAAGAAGCTCCTCCAGCGAATATACGGCTCTTTGCGTACTTACACGTTGAAGGTAGTCAATAAGCTCTGCTTTTTCAATATCAGCTGCAAGGTCGATCCGAAGAGCAAGTCTGCCTTCGTATTCATTGAAAAATCGTGCAAGATTGAATACGCATATACCCGACAATGCACTCTCTGTGAATTGTATCTCTCCCTGCTCTGTTTTCAGGATTTTTCCTCCGGAAACAGCTGAAACTGCCCCCTTAACACGGATTCCTTTAAGTCCTTTCAGCTTATCAGGAGAAGCCTTCAGCGGAGCAACTGCCGGACATATCTTTGCTGTCTTATATCCCATATCACGGAATATCCGCATTACAGCACCGTCTGTACCAAGCTTCGGGGCTGCATATCCTCCGGCAGCAACAATAATACAGCGGCATTCCGCAGTGATTCCAGATTTTGAAATAATAATAAATCCTCGTTTGCTTCTGCGTATCTCAGCCAGTTCAAAACTGCATTCCTCAGCAATTCCAAGCTCCGAAGTCCTCATTCTCAGTGATCTCAGAACAGCCGCTGCACTTCCGCTTCGTGGATACATCCTTCCCTGTTCGTCAGCAACAACAGGAACTCCCATTGTCATGAAAAACTCATCTGCCGACGGAGTATTCTGTATAATTTCCATGAGATTTCTTACTGTACCATGATAATGCTCAGGAACGAGGTTTCTGCTGCTGAGATTACATTTTCCATTTCCGGTAGACAACAACTTTTTTCCTACTCTGTCGAGCTTTTCGAAAACAGTTACATATAATTCCGGATTCTCTGATTTCGCTCCTATGGCTGCGGCAAGACCAGAGGCTCCTCCGCCTATCACAGCTATATCCGTATACATTTTTATTTCCTCCGATCACTCCGGTATCAAGTCGATAATGGCTATTTCCGGTCTGTTATTGAATCTGATAGGTGCAGGAGATACTCCGGCACCAGATGTTATAAACATATTTCCGCCTTTATACGAAAACAATCCTTTATCGTAGATTTCCTGATCTTTTGTCAGCTGAGGAAACCAACTGCCATAATCTGACGAATATACAGGTCCGAGATCAAACGGCAACTGTACCATTTCCCCGTGAGTATCAGCACAAAGCGTCAGATCAGCACCAAACAGCGACAGCTTGTCGTAATTCGGAATATGCGCAAGCAGCAGGCTGAAGCAGTCATCACGGATAGTAAATTCCTTCCTGAGATCAAAGGTATCGGAATAATAAACATTGTCAATTCCGATAATCTGGAATTTGTTTCCGTTCAGATCTGTTATTTTCTCTTCGTAGTTCATGACACAGGCACCTGTTTCAGATACTGCGTCAATATATTCCTGATCCGTATCGTGTTCGCCTGTAACCACATAAACCGGATATCCTTCATCTACAATGCCTTCTATCAGATCAACAGCAATATCTATTGTTTCCATGTCACTTCCGGTTGAATACATATCACCTGCAACAACTACAATATCAGGCTCCTGACCGCATATTTTCTTTATAATCTTTTTGTTCACGATTGAAAAGTCAGAAACATGAAGATCACTTATCATAGCTATCCTTACCGGAGAACTAATTTTATCAGACGTAATTTCGACCTTTGTTACCTTTAACGTAAAATTATTGAACCACCATATCAGCAATATAATTATAATTAGAAAACTCATTCTTCTGAATCTGTATTTTGATTCCGGAGTCTTTTTTTCAGATGCAGCAGGCTTTTCCCCTTCATTCATGAAATCACATCCTTAATATGTACATCGATCTGCTTATATGGAATTTCAATTCCGTTTTTGTCGAACTGCTCCTTTACCGATTCAAGAAGGTAATATCTCATAGATTCGTAATTTTCATTTGTAACGTGTACTTTTACCGCAATTGCAATGGAACTTTCCTCATGTGAAGTCATTCGTACAACCGGCTCTGGATCAGTAAGAAAATTCTTGTTTCCTTTGATAATTCCGAGTATCAGTTCCCGTGCCTTCTTGAAGTCATCGCCGTAACCAATATCAAACCGCAGATCAATACGTCTTGTAGGACTTGCAGTATAGTTGATAATCTTTGCATCTGAAACCTTTCCGTTCGGGATATATATAGTCTTTCCGTCAAAGGTCTGTATCTTTGTATAGAGAATGTTAATTGATTCAACGTTTCCGACAGAATTATCAAGTTCAATCGTATCTCCGGCAGCAAACGGCTTTGAAAAGAGTATTATAAATCCTCCGCAGAGATTAGAAAGGCAGTTCTGGAGTGCAAGACTGATTGCAAGTCCGGCGGCACCGAATATGGTTATTACCGAGGACATGGGAACGTTCAGCACTGAAAGAGCCATGATGATTACTACCATGTAAAGTATGATTCGAATCAGCGATAAAAGAAAGCTTCTTGCCGCACCGTCAATATTGGAGCGTTTCATTGCACGCTTTACAACTCCTGTTATAAGGCGTGATACTATAATTCCGACAATCAGCACTATAAGTGCAATAATCAGCGATGGAGCGGCATCTTTCAGATGCTCAAGGGCACGTTCAAAAAACGACGCTTTATCCGTCATCTTCTCCTGAATAGAAGCTCCTGTTGTTTCAGTGACCTCTGCGGAAACAGCATCTGTTCCGATGATCTCTGATACCGTATCCGTTAGTGTTGCTATGGAAGTCGTTGTTGTTCCGTTCATTTTATCATCTCCGTAATTTCTGATTTTCTGTTTCAAAATCAGTATTGAAAAAATTCCTTTTTTACATTATAATATTATACAGAAAAAGCCGGCGGTTGTCAACCGGAATCACAACTTACAGGACAGGATGATACACAATGAATATACAAAACTTCTATCAGGGAAAAATCTTCAATGCATACGAATATTTCGGGGCACATCTGTCGGATGAAGGCACAGTTTTCCGCACCTTTGCGCCGGATGCTTCCAAAATCTCTGTAACAGGTGATTTCAGCGGCTGGAAGGAAATTCCGATGAATAAGATCTCTGACGGAAATTTCTATGAAGCTGTCGTTCCGGAAGCACTTGAAGGTATGCGCTACAAATACAGAATCTACGACAAAAACGGCAGTTTCACCGATCACTGCGATCCTTACGGCTTTGGTATGGAACTTCGTCCCGGAACTTGCTCCATTATTCGCAGAACAGACGCTTACCGTTTCAATGATAATGAATGGATGACTACCCGTACTGACTGCATAAGCAAACCTATGAACATCTATGAGATTCATCCCGGTTCATGGAAAAGAGACATCAGCGATCCTGAAAAATGGCTGGATTACACACAGCTTGCTGAACTTCTTATCCCCTATGTCAAAGAATCCGGTTATAACTTCATCGAAATAATGCCGCTGAATGAGCACCCCTGCGATGAATCATGGGGATATCAGAGCACAGGTTTTTTTGCACCGACATCACGCTATGGCACTCCGGCTCAGCTCATGGAACTCGTTGATAAGTGCCATCAGAACGGAATCGGCGTGATTCTGGATTTCATCCCTGTACACTTTGCCGTTGATGATTATGGTCTGACAAAATATGACGGAACATGTCTATATGAATATCCAAACAACGATGTAGGCTATAATGAATGGGGCAGCCGGAATTTCATGCATTCGAGAGGTGAAGTACGCTCATTTTTGCAGTCAGCCGCTGATTACTGGCTTACGATATTTCACTTTGACGGTCTGAGAATGGACGCCGTGCGTAATCTGATCTACTGGAACGGCGATGAAAAACGTGGTGAAAACAAATGTGCAATAGATTTCCTGAAAACAATGAATACAGGATTAAAAGCACGTCATCCGTCTGCAATACTTATGGCTGAGGATTCCTCTGCTTATTCCGGAGTAACCTCTCCTGTGTCAGAAGGAGGTCTTGGCTTCGACTACAAATGGGATCTCGGCTGGATGCACGATACCCTTGATTTCTTCCGCAGTTCTCCGATTTTCCGCAGTGGAATATATCACAAACTCACCTTTTCAATGCTCTACTTCCACAAGGAACGATATATAATGCCGCTTTCTCACGATGAGGTAGTTCATGGAAAAGCTTCAATAACTCAGAAAATGAACGGGCAGTACAATGAGAAATTTCCGCAGGCAAGGGGGTTATATATGTATATGATAGCTCATCCAGGGAAAAAACTCAATTTTATGGGAAATGAATTTGCACAGCTGCGTGAATGGGATGAAAAACGTCAGCAGGACTGGGATATGCTGAAATATCCTGTTCATGATTCGTTTTACAGGTACATCTGTGCTCTGAACAGAATTTATCTTGAATATGAGGCTCTGCACCTCGATTATGAACCTGATAATTTTATCTGGGCAGATTGTAATTCTCCGACAAAATGCATTTATGCTTTCATAAGGAAAAGCAAAACCGGCGACATCCTGACAGTACTTAATCTTTCTGACTGGTATCAGCCGGAATACTCTCTGAAAATCGGCAGTATATCGGAAATCAAACTTCTGCTCGATTCGGATTCCGAGCTTTACAGCGGAAGAACTCCGGACGGAAAAACTTCTTTCAGATATGGTAACGGACTTCTGACAATGGATATTCCGCCATATACCGGATTTATGTTTTTAATTATATAATAAGCAGAAAGGGCGTTCAAAAAAATGAACGCCCTTTTAATTATCCTTCCACATCCTGAATATACGTCCACAGTTCTTCGTCAGTGTAAAGTCCGATTCCCTCACGCAGCTGCTCACGGTCAAAATCCGGCAGAAGCGATATATTGAATTCGAGATACCGGAACGGCTCGGAACTTCCACGGCAGAAAATTGCAATCCTGCCGTTGTACTCTCTGACTATATACAGCGGCTCCGGATCATCAAGTGCTGCGGCTTCCAGTCTGGACTCTATTCGTTCTTTTCTTACAGTCTGTCCGAGTGTACAGATAACCAGAAATCCTGATACCGTTATAGCGGTAAGCAATGTGAAATAAATCCTTTTATCAATAATCCTGCCCATAATTTTTCTCCTTTTTAAAATGAGTTATAAATATTATGGGTTTATTTTTCTATAATTATACAAAATGACGTTTTTTCAAAAAAGCTCTTAACAAATTCGGACAGATGTGCTATAATTTATGATGTATAGTTATATGTAATTCTATGAAAGGAGCTGTCAACGCATCTGAGCATAACGGACAGATTGTTTTTCATTTTTGTCCGGAAATTATTCGCCATGCGAAGACAAATTTCAGAATGAACGATAATAATTTCACACCTCAGCAGCCTAAGACAGGATTCGCTGAACCAATGCCGGCAAGACAATCACCGCCGCCAAATAAGAAAAAGAAGAAGAAAAAACACAGTCTTCCCTTCAGAATCTTCAAGAAGATTATTGCTGTTATCGCAACAACCCTGCTTTCACTGTTCCTTGTTATGATTATTACGGGAACTATCGTTGCAACGGCACTTACCGTCTATGTTCTTGACTTCATGGACGAAAGCAGCAGCATTACATTTCAGGCTCTCGAATCAGGAAGTGATACCTACTTCTACGGTACTGAATTCGATGAAAACGGTGAAGAAAAAATCGTACAGCTGCACAGAGTCAAATCTTCTGTACAGCGTATCCCCGTTTCTATCGACAAAATACCGCAGCACGTCAGGGACGCTTTCGTTTACACTGAGGACGAACGTTTCTACGTTCACGACGGTGTTGACTACAAACGAACATTCTCTGCCTTCCTGAATATGTTCATGCACTTCTATGATACAAATCAGGGCGGATCTACAATTACCCAGCAGCTTATCAAAAACCTTACCGGTGACAATGAGCAGTCTCCTCAGCGTAAGATACGTGAAATCTTCGCCGCTATGCAGCTGGAAAAAACGTATTCCAAGGACGAAATTCTCGAAGAATACCTGAACTACATCGGCTTCGGTGGTGCTGTCAACGGTATTGAACTCGCCTGTATCCGATATTTCGGAAAGACCGTTGATCAGATAAGTACTCCAGAAGCGGCTGTTCTTGCGGCTATACCTAAAGATCCTGAAAAATACGGACCTATGCAGTACTATCACGAGGATGATCTTAATCTGAAAAGTCCTCTGATTAGCGATGGCCGTGCAAATAACAAAACACGTCAGAAATATGTTCTGTACAAGCTCTACGAAAACGGTGCTATCAGCTATGATGATTATCAGGAATATCTAAATACTCCGATAATCTATACAGACTCCGAAGAATATCTCAAGGCTCACCCCGAAGATGCCGCTGAAGCTCTTGAACAGGAGCAGAAAGCATATTCATGGGCACTTGACGCTATCTACTTTGAAGCAGCAGATTTCTTCATGAAGGAAATGAACATCGACTTCGATACAGCTCTCAAGCGTATCAACACTGGCGGCTACAAAATTTACTCCTACATTGACAATAATATGCAGAAATATGTAGAAGAAAAGTTCCTTAGCCTCGATAACTTCCTTTCCTCTGACGGCGTAAGAAAATGGGTTGACCTTAACGGCGACGGCACAGTAACTGACGATGAATCACTTCCACACGTTGCTTTCGTTGCTCTCAATTACGACGGCTCAATCAAGGCAACTGTCGGAAACTGGGGCGAAAAGAAGGACTCTCTCGTAACTAACTACGCTGTAAGAGACAAGCGTTCTATCGGTTCTACTATCAAGCCTATCTCCACCTACGGCCTTGCTCTTCAAAAGGATCACATCCACTGGAGCTCCGTATATACCGACAAAAAGGTCATGGATGTAAATGGAATCCCTTGGCCTACAAACTACTCAACCGGTGATGATATCAGTATTTCCGGTCGGCCAAACTTTATCTACTACTTCCTCCAGAAATCATACAACACAGTTCCGGCTCAGCTCTGTCAGGAGCTTACTCCGCAGGCTGTATACAAGTTCTGTACGGAACAGCTCGGACTTGAGCTCGATCCGATGGACGGTGAGGTTCTTCCTCCTCTGTCAGTAGGTTCGCTCACATACGGTATCACACTTCAGGATATGGTAAACGCATATCTGCCGTACGGAAACGAGGGTATCTTCAACGACGCCCACATTATCACAAAAATTGAAAACAGCAACGGCGACGTTATTTATGAGAACAACGGCAATCCCCGTGAGGCTGTCAGCGCTCAGACCGCATGGGTTATGAACCGACTTCTCAAAAACGTTGTTGATCAGGGTACCGGTACAGACGCAAAACTCAATAACAAGGTCGTTTGCGGTAAGACAGGTACAAACGAAAACTGGTGGGATCTTACATTCGTAGGTCTTACAAGAGACTTTGTAAGCGGTGTTACTATCGGTTACAAGGAATACAGAGAGGGTATGGGACTTCCTACTTACATCCATTCAGCGGCTGTATGGAAGAGTATCATCGGAGAATACGCAGACAACAACTTTCTCAACACAGAACCGGACTTTGATCCTGTAAGAGGTGTTATCGAATCGCCTTGGTGTACAACTTCCGGACTTATCGCAGGACAGGGATGTCCGAAGAGTTCGCAGATGGGCTACTGGAAGGAATCAAATGCTCCGTACTGCAACGGCGGTCATTATGTGGCTCCGGAACCCACAGAACCAAGCTATAACACACAGACCGGCGAAGGCGATGTTTCCGGCGGCGACGTACCGAGCGGCGGCGGTGATGTTCCAGCCGGCGGTGGCGATGTTCCAGCCGGCGGTGGCGATGTTCCAGCCGGCGGCGGCGATGTTCCAGCAGGCGGCGGCGATGTTCCAGTAGGCGGCGGCGATGTTCCAGCCGGCGGTGGCGATGTTCCAGCCGGCGGTGGTGATACCGGCGGCGGTGACCAAGGTTGGTAAGAAGGTGATTTTTTGAGTAAAATAAGACTTTGCTGTCCGTGCCATTTCGGTCTGGAAAGCGTACTAAAATACGAAATACAAAAAATCGGAGGCACTGAACTTCGTGTCTCCGATGGAAAAATAAGCTTCAGCGGGGATGAAAACATCCTCGCAAGAGCTAACCTCTGCCTTTCAACAGCAGAAAGAGTTCTTATCGAACTGATAGAATTCAAAGCTTCTACCTTTGAAGAACTCTTTCAGGGTGTAAAATCGGCAGAGCTTGAGAGATATATCGGCGAAAAAAATGCTTTTCCGGTTAAGGGATATTCCCTCAACTCAACACTGCACAGCGTTCCTGACTGCCAGTCAATTGTAAAAAAAGCAGCAGTAGAGCGTCTTAAATCAAAATACGGAGTAAACTGGTTTGATGAAACAGAAGCTCCGGTGCAGATAAGATTCAGCATCCTGAAGGATGTTGTTTCTCTCTATCTTGACACAAGCGGCGTTGGTCTCCACAAAAGAGGCTACAGACGCAATTCAAATGCCGCTCCTATCAAGGAAACTCTTGCTGCCGGAATTGTCGATCTTGCAAGAGTTCGCCCCGATACAATTGTATGCGATCCGTTCTGCGGAAGCGGTACCATCCTCATTGAAGCTGCTTTCAAGGCACTGAGAATCGCTCCCGGAATCAACAGACGTTTCGCTGCCGAAAAATGGAGCAGTATTGATCCGATGATCTGGCGTGAAGAAAGAAGCCGTGCTATCGACAACGTTGACAGATCAGCTAAATTTCAGGGAATAGGTGCCGATATAGACGATACGGCAGCAGCTCTTACTCTCGACAACGCACACAAAGCCGGAATCAAATCACGTCTTGACATAAGACAAGCTGATATCGTTACTTTCCGTCAGCCGGAAAATTCTATCGTGATATGCAATCCTCCTTACGGTGAAAGACTTCTTGAACTCAGAGAAGCAGAGGATATCTACAAAAAAATGGGACGTGTCCTCGGCAAGGGCGGAGACAGACAAAGCTACGTAATTTCGCCGCATGAGGAATTTGAAAAATTCTTCGGTACTCCTGCCTCCAAGCGTAGAAAACTCTATAACGGTATGATAAAGTGCCAGCTCTATATGTACTTTTAGGTGAAAATATGGATATCGTTTTACTCATTATCGAAATTATTCTTATTTTCCTGATGCTGCTTATCCTCGCTGCACTCAGAAGAACAAACACCACTGATATCAGACCTCAGCTTGAAGCTCTGAAAAAAGATACTGAGAATTCCGGCAGACAGCTTCGTGAAGAAGTTTCATCAAGTATAAACAACAGCATAAAAGCAATGAGTGATATGCTGACATCGGCACAGAAAATTTCCGGCGAGTCGGTCGGAAATCAGCTGAGTGTTCTCGAAAACCGTTTCAAAACTCTTGAAGCCAACAACGAAATGAAGCTCGAAGCAATACGTTCCTCCCTGACAAGACATCTTACCGGACTTCAGGAGGAAAACAGCAGAAAGCTTGAATCCATACAGGCTACGGTAAATGAAAAGCTCGAAAACAAAATGAACGAATCCTTCAAACTTGTCGGCGAACGTCTTGAACAGGTCTATAAAGGACTTGGCGAAATGCAGAATATCGCTTCGGGCGTCGGTGATCTGAAAAAAGTACTTTCAAATGTCAAGAATCGTGGTATTCTCGGTGAAATCCAGCTTGGTGCTATTCTGAGAGAAATTCTTGCACCGGAACAATACGACTGCGATATTGCTACAATTCCTCAAAGTGCGAATCGTGTAGAATTTGCAGTAAGACTTCCGGGAAACGGTGAAAACTGCGTCTATCTGCCCATAGATTCAAAATTCCCCGGAGATACATACGCTGCTCTTCAGAACGCTTATGAATCAGGCAGCAGCGAAGATGTAACAGCAGCAAAAAAGAATCTCCACACAGTTCTGAAAAAATGTGCAAAGGATATTCACGAAAAATACGTTGAACCGCCATATACCACGAATTTCGGTATTATGTTCCTTCCATTCGAGGGACTTTACGCTGAGGTCGTAAACAGCGGAATGATAGAAGTTTTACAGCGTGACTACAACATCAACGTCTGCGGACCTTCAACAATGGCGGCTATGCTAAACTCCCTGCAAATGGGATTCCAGACGCTTGCAATACAGAAGAAAAGCAGTCAGGTATGGGAAATACTCGGTGCCGTAAAATCAGAATTCCTTACCTTTCAGAAAGCACTTGAAGATACACAAAAGCATCTCAAAAAAGCTGAGGATGATCTGGAAAAATTAGTGGGAGTCCGAACAAGACAGATTAACAGAAAACTCAGCTCCGTCGAAGCGATAAGCTCCCCCGACAATCAGATATAATAAAAACAACAATATACCGGCAGCAGACATATATTTTTCAGACAATAAAAAGCAATTAATAAAAATAAACAGCAGGCGTATGAAATTTTTTGATTGAATACGCCTGTTTTTATATCAATATTATATTTACCTGATACTTATTTTTCGAAAAAATACTTGCATTTCATTTATAAGCATGATATAATAAATTTGCCAAACAAATCTTTATTATTAATACAGAGGTATTCATTCGGATTCACATGGATGGTATACCCATGTATAATTGCAATTCTTTTGTATACGTTAAAAACGTAATTCCACTTGAATTGCAATTAGGTATTCCTTTTGTATTTATGATTTGTTTGGCGACAATCGGAGTTACGTTTTAGGTGTGTGTAACTTCGGTTCCACACACTTTTTTATTTACAGGAGGTATAAAAATGAAAAAAATCTCTGCCCTGCTCTTTGCTCTTACGCTTTTATTCCTTACTGGCTGCAGCGCTGAACAATCAAAGGAAAAAAGCAGCAAGGATACCAAAGTTTCACATGAAGAAAGTGGGGACTCTCAGGACAACAAAAAGAAAGATGATGAAGAAAAAGACAGTACAGATTCAGCTACCTCATCTGAAGAAAATTACATCGAGGCAGGAACTATGATCTCAAAGGGGACTGTTATCAAGGTTAAGAGCAAGGGTAAGGAAGAAGCACAGATTCCTGATTTCGCAGACTGCACTGTTTCTGAATACAAGAATCGTCTTGAAAAAGCCGGAATCTCTGACTTTAACTACCAGTTCATTGCTTCAAACGGCTACTACGGAAAGCCTAATTCTATCATTGAGCTTCAGGTTCAGGGCAAGAAAATCTATCCCGGTGACATTTTCAGCAACAAGGAAGGCAAAAAGCTGACTGTATACTACATTCCTGAGGACGGTGAAATGCCATCAACTTCGGCTGTTTCACAGACAACTTCGGCTGTTGCTACTACTGAACCCGTTTCAACATCGGCTACTACTACCGTTCCTGTTGAAACTACCACAGCAGTTCCTGTTGTTACAGTTCCTCCGACAGAGGCTCCTACCCTGCCGCCAGCGACTGATCCGCCTGCAACTCTTCCTCCTATCCCGCCAGCGACTGATCCGCCTGCACCTCTTCCTACGGAGGAGTATATCCCGCCTGTACCTGTAACGGATCCTCCGGATGATCCGCAGTACGGCTGGTAGAGTCAACACCCCACAAAGCCCGCCTGACGGCTTTGCAGACGAAAAAATCACCTTAAAAACATAAAGCTGATAAAATCAAAGAATCGTCGAAGCAATAAGCTCCCCAGACAATCAGATATAACAAAACCGCCATATATACCGGCGACATACATACACTTTTTTCAGACAGTAATAAGTAATTAATAAAAATGAGCGACAGGCGTGTATAATCTCTTGATTGAATACGCCTGTTTTTATATCAATATTATATTTACCTGAAACTGATTTTTTCATAAAATAATTGCAATTCATTTATAAATATGATATAATAGATTTGTCAAACAAATCTTAATATTAATGCAGAGGTAAGTCATTCAGATATACATGGATGGTATACCCATGTATAATTGCAATTCTTTTGTATACGTTAAAAACGTAATTCCACTTGAATTGCAATTAGGTATTCCTTTTGTATTTAAGATTTGTTTGGCGACAATCGGAGTTACGTTTTAGGTGTGTGTAACTTCGGTTGCACACACTTTTTTATTTACAGGAGGTATAAAAATGAAAAAAATCTCTGCCCTGCTCTTTGCTCTTATGCTTTTATCCCTTACTGGTTGCAGTGCTGAACAATCAAAGGAAAAAAGCAGCAAGGATACCAAAGCTTCGCATGAAGAAAGTGAGGATTCTCAGGACAACAAAAAGAAAGATGATGAAAAAAAAGACAGCACAGATGCAAATACCTCATCTGAAGATGGCAACGTTTCGGAAGACTCAAAAGAAGAAAAGGACAAGGAAAAAGACAACTCAAGCAAAAAAGAAAACAATAAGATATCTTTTTCAGAAGTTATAGCAGTCGACAATGCTGAATGTACAATAAAAATTACTGATATTGACCCTGATAATTTGTGGGGATATAGTCTCAAGACTACGCTTGAAAACAAATCCTCTGATAAAACATATATGTTTTCCGTTGACAGTGCTTCAATCAACGGCGTTCAATGTGATCCTTTTTTCGCATCAGAAGTTGCATCGGGAAAGAAAAGCAATGAAGAAATTTCATTCACAACTGATACACTTGATGAAAATGGCATAGGCGATTATACGGATATTGAACTCAGCTTCCGCGTCTATGACAATGATGACTGGTTAGCTGATCCGGTTGCGGAAGAAACTGTTCATGTCTATCCTTACGGCGAAGAAAAAGCTTCAACATTTGTAAGAGAAGCACAGGCATCTGATAATATATTAATCGACAACGATTATATCACCGCTATTGCAACAGGATATGAAGAAGATGATTTATGGGGCTATACTGTTAATCTTTTCTTAATCAATAAAACAAACAATGATGTAATGTTCAGCGTTGATGAAGCATCTGTAAATAATATTATGTGTGATCCCTTCTTTGCCGAAACTGTTTCAGCTGGAAAATGTTCATTCAGCTCCATGTCATTCTCTGATACAACATTAGAGAAAAATGGTATTGAAACAATAGAAGAAATCGAATTCAAATTACACGCATATAATGCTGATGATTTTATGAGCGATGAATTCGCAAATGAATCAATTACATTAAATCCATAAATTTCAGTTAAAATAAACCTTAAAAAACACCACCGCTTCAACTTAGTACGGTGGTGTTTTCATATACTTTGAAATAAAGCTGATTTTTAAGTTTATATATAACTATCCAGCTTATCCAAAGCGTCTTTTTGGCGTCCCAAAGAGGAGTCGAACCTCCGGCCTGCTGCTTAGGAGGCAGCCGCTCTATCCTACTGAGCTATTGGGACAATATAATAATTATATCACATTACTATTAGAAATGCAACATCCATAAAGATATTTTATTTTTTTACCAAAATATCCCTGAATTATTAAAATAAATTGAGGAAAATTTATTCTATTTTTTTTGAAAACCCCTTTTATTTCCTAAAAAAATGTGTTATAATATGTAAGTAAATTTATAAGTATAATATACCGGTCAGTTTCTGAAAACACATGACTGGAACAGCATTTGATTACGGAGGCTGAAATGTCAAAAAAAAATTGTGTCCTTGAATACAATACAAAAGAAAAATATCTTGCAGCTTTTCTTCTCGGAGCTCTCTGTCTGCTTCTGCCAATTCTTCCAATAATGATATCAAATCACGGATATTTTATCTATTGTGGTGACTTTAACGCTCAACAGATACCGTTCTACAATATGGCTAACGATACTGTCCGCAGCGGAGGCACCTTCGGCTGGAACTGGCTTACAGATCTTGGCTCTGATTTCATGACATCCTACTCCTTCTATCTGTGGGGAAGCCCCTTCTTCTGGCTGACTGCCGCACTTCCAAGAAATCTTGTAACATTTTCAATGCCGCTTCTTCTGGCAATCAAGCATGGTATTGCTTCACTTACAGCGTATGCCTTCATCAGACGATTTGTACGCACAAAGAACGCTGCACTCATAGGTGGTATACTCTACTCATGCTCAGGATTTCAGGTTTACAATATATTCTTTAATCACTTTCAGGATGTAACTGCTTTCTTCCCTCTTATGCTCATTGCTATGGAGGAAAACATAAATAACCACAGAAAAGGTGTTTTCGCTGTTACCGTTGCCTTTATGGCAATACTTAATTACTATTTCTTTGCAGGTCAGGCAGTATTTCTTGTAATATACTACCTGTTCAGAATGATGTCTCCGGATTTCAGAACTTCATGGAAAAAATTCTTCAGTCTTGCCTTTGAAGCCGTAATTGGTACAATGATCGCAGGATTTATTCTTGTTCCGTCGGCTATGGCTATAATCAGCAATCATCGTGTAAGCGAATTTGCCTACGGAGCTGACATGGTTCTTTATAACGACAATACACTTATTCCCAGAATTATACAATCATTCTTTATGCCTCCGGATACACCGGCAAGTCCGAACCTTTTCGTATCTGAATACGAAAAATGGGCTTCTATCGGCGGATACCTTCCCCTTTTCTCTATGGTTGGAGTTATCGCCTTTATCCGCACACGCAAAAAGCACTGGGCAACAAGACTTTCATTCTTCTGTATTATCTGTGCGTTTATTCCTTTCCTTAACAGTCTTTTTCAGGCTGTCAATTCCTACTATTATGCACGCTGGTTCTATATGCCGATACTTATCTTCGCTATGATGACTTCAGAAGCTCTGGATGATACTGAATCTGATCTCCGCTTCGGCTGGAAATTCTGTGCCGTTGTACTCGCTGCATTTGCAGTTATCGGATGTCTCCCTACCGGCGGAGAAAACGAAAAAACGCGCTTCTTCCGGATGCCGGATGATCCGCTCTACTTCTGGCTTGTAATCGCAGTCGCTCTGTGCTGTCTTGTCGGATCTGCAATACTATTCACGCTCCGCAAAAAAGGCACCTCATTCATGAAGCTCGGAGTATGGATGACAGCAGGTGCTTCAGTTCTCTGTGTATGCACTGCCGTTTATTACTGTGCAAATACCGTCGGATCAGCCAGGCTTTATGTTGATTCCGCAATAAAGGGCAAAGATGCTGTATGCGAGGAAATAAGTGAAGAAAACTTTTTTCGCATAGATATATCTGAAAACTGCGACAACTACTCAATGCTCTGGGGACTCCCAAATATGAGGGCATTCCAGAGTGTGGTAAACACTTCCATAATGGACTTTTACCATAACATCGGTATCAGCAGAAATGTTGCATCCCGTGCAGAACCGGATCACTATACACTCAGAGGTCTTTTCTCCGTAAAATATTATTACAGAGATATCCGCAATGCCGAACCTTTTAACAAGCTTGATGTATTATCCTCAGAAAGTTCTTCATCCGATGAGAACAAATACAGAAATGCAGATATTACAAAACTTCTTCCGGGCTTTGAATACAAAAGTAAAAACAAACACTTTGAAATATATGAGAATACGCTCTACATTCCTATGGGATTCGGCTATGACAGCTATATTTCCATTAAGGATGCAGAAAAAAAATCCAATTCTGCCCGTGAAAAGCTCCTCATTGATTCGCTGGTTCTCTCTGATAAGCAGATAAAAAAATACTCTGATATCCTCACTGAATATGATTACAGCAAGGAACTTACAGAAGATGATTACATCCGAATATGCCGTGAAAAACAGCAGAATTCATCATCGGAATTCTGCTTTGATCACCACAGCTTCCGATCTGAAATTACTCTTAACACACCTCAGCTTGTATTTTTCAGCGTACCGTACAGCGACGGCTGGACAGCTGAAGTAAATGGAAAATCCGCTGATGTTGAAAAGGTTTCCTACGGATTTATGGCAGTTCGGGCAGACGCCGGAGAGAACAGTATTGTGTTCCGGTACAGAACTCCCGGTCTGACAGCAGGAATTATAATTACAATTGTCGGTATCGCCTTACTTGCAGGATACCTGATTATCAACCTCATCTTCTTCAGAAAAAATAATTACTGCGGACACACTCACTTCTATGACTACGATTCATACTCAAAACCTCAGGCTTCGCAGAAATATTGCAGAAATCTTCTCAGAAAGGACTGACTACATGGACATAACTCTAAATTTTACTGAAAAAACTCTTGACAGTCAGACTGTTTATGAAGGTCCTATATTTACAATTACTCATGATATTGTACAACTCAGAGACGGAAGCAGATCAACAAGAGATGTTCTCCTCCATAACGGTGGAGTCTGCGTTATTCCGGTAACAGACAACAATGAAATATACATGGTGCGTCAGTTCCGCTATCCGTTCAGGACAGTAACGCTTGAAGTTCCTGCCGGCAAGCTTGAAGCCGGTGAGGATCACTCTGTATGCGGACGTCGTGAGCTTCTTGAGGAAACAGGTTTCGTTTGCAGTGAATTCGTATATCTTGGCGAAACATATCCCACTCCTGCCTACAACAGTGAAATAGTTCATATGTATCTGGCACGGGGACTTGAATATAAGAAACAATGTCTCGATGAAGGCGAATTCCTTGAAGTAGATAAAATCCCTCTCAGCGACGCTGTAAAAATGGTCATGAACAGCGAAATAAAGGACAGTAAGACTCAGCTTATTATTCTTAAAGCTGCACGAATTCTTGGCATATAGGCAACACCTATAATCTTTACAGATACTATAAAATCCTGCGGAGATATCCTCCGGCAAACAGAAAGGTTGGGATAACTTGAATAAAAATATTTTAAATGGAAAAAAACATATTCACTTCATAGGTATAGGCGGTTCAGGAATGTACCCCCTTGCACAGATTCTTCATTCTCAGGGATACTATCTCACAGGCTCAGACAACAATGAAACCGAAACTCTGGACGCTGTACGCAAAATGGGGATTCCGGTTTACATCGGTCAGAGAGCTGAAAATATAGAAAATGCTGATCTTATCGTCCACACCGCCGCTATCATGGAGGATAATCCTGAGCTTATGGCAGCTCGTCAAAGTGGTATTCCTGTACTTGAAAGAGCTGATCTTCTCGGAATCATAACATCATGGTATGACAACGCTGTCTGCGTTACCGGAACTCACGGAAAAACAACAGTAACTTCTATGATAACTCAGATTCTCTTTACAGCCGGTGTTGATCTCTCTGCATATATCGGCGGAAAGCTCCCATGCATCGGCGGAAGCGGTCTTGCAGGAAAAAGTGATGTTCTTGTTTGTGAATCATGCGAATTTGAGGATCATTTCCTCAAGCTTTCTCCCGATATCTCGGTTATCCTCAACATTGACGCAGATCATCTTGACTACTTCGGAACACTTGACAACATAAAGAAATCCTTCCGGAAATTCGCTGAAACAACATCAAAGGTTCTTATAATCAACGGCTCCGACGCAAATACTGTTGACGCTGTAAGCGGTATCAGCAAGGAAATAATCACCTACGGAAAAGATGATTACTGCGATTATTTCCCTGAAAATATCAGGCATGAAAATGGTCTGCTTACTACCTTCGATCTTATGAAAAAAGGCGTGAAGCTCGGAACAATTACGCTCCATGTTGCAGGATTACACAACGTCCTCAACGCTGTTGCCGCCGCCGCTGCCGCTGATTTCCTCGGAATAGACTTTAATTCCATTCAGAAGGGACTTGAAGAATTCAGAGGTGCAAAACGCCGTTTTGAAAAGCTCGGATATGAAAATGGCATCACCTTTGTTGACGATTACGCTCATCATCCGACAGAGCTTGAGGCAGCTCTCAATGCCGCAATGGAAATGGGATTCAGAAAGGTATGGGCTGTTTTCCAACCGTTTACCTTCTCCAGAACTAAGCTGCTCCTTGATGATTTTGCAAGGGTATTGCAGATTCCCGATCAAGCAGTTCTAACCGATATCATGGGAAGCCGTGAGAAAAACACCTATGGAATCTTCACACGTCATCTGGCTGAAAAAATTCCCGGATGTATATGGTTCCCTCAGGATGAATCCATGGAATGGACTGATGAACGCAAATATGATAACTTCCAGCAAATTTGTGACTACATCTGTAAAAACGCTGAGGAAGGTGATCTTGTTATCACTCTCGGCTGCGGTGACGCATATAAAATCGCAAAAATGATAATGAATAAACTGAATTAAGGAGTATTATTATGATCAGCGATAAGAAAATTGAAGTTTTTAATTTTATAAAAAAACGTCTCAGTGAGGGCTATTCACCATCAGTAAGAGAAATTATGGATCACATGGGCTTCAAGTCCACCTCAACTGCTCACAGATATATTGAAATACTCCGCAACGAAGGACTTATCGAAAAAAAGGATAATCTCAACCGTGCCCTTCGTCTGCCGAACAGCGGTTCAGTGTCAGTTCCGATTATCGGAACTGTTACAGCCGGTCAGCCGATCACAGCTATCGAGGATGTTACAGGATATATAGGCTTTGAAGCATCTCACTGTGATCCAAATGAGCTTTTTGCACTCACTATCAGAGGAGAAAGCATGATAAACGCTGGTATTCTTGACGGTGATATCGTTATCGTTCAGCGTTGTGCATACGCTGAAAACGGAGATATCGTTGTTGCCTTCATCGATAGAAGTGACGCTACGGTAAAGCGTTTCTACAAGGAGGATGGTCATTTCAGACTTCAGCCTGAAAATGATACTATGGAGCCAATTATCGTTGATGAGGTTGAAATCCTCGGCAAAGTGATAGGTCTTAAGAGATATTACTGATAAAAAACTCTGAAAATTTAAAACTCAAGAAATTTCAAAAAAACTATTCCATATTCCTGTAAAATGTTGTATAATATAAGTTGGAGCAATTATGCCCAGAAAGGAAAATAAAAAATGCTTAATGATGTTAAAGTCAATATCTGCGGCAAGGAATACAGACTGAAAACCTCTGAATCACCTAATTACGTTTTCTCTCTCGGTAGAGTACTTGAAGCAAAAATTAACGAAATAATCAACTCCGGAAGCGGTTCTTCTCCCTACGGAGCTTCCATAATGGTCGCCCTCAGTCTTCTTGATGACCTCAACAAGGCAAATCAGAAGCTTGACGGCATCCGTGAGCAGACAAAGCAATATGTGGATGAAGCTGGAAAAAATCGCGTAGAACGTGATGCGGCTCAGAAGGAAATTGAAGTTCTGAAATCAAAAATCGAACAGCTTGAAAATATGGTCAAACTCAAACAACTTAAGGACAGTATCTGATGAAAATTCCTGAGATCCTCGCTCCTGCCGGAAGCATGGACGCTCTGACAGCTGCTCTGCGTTCTGGAGCTGACGCAGTCTATGTAGGAGGAAAGCGTTTTTCTGCCCGCAACAGTCAGGCTGCCGGTCTAACTGACGAAGAACTGAAAGAAGCTGCACTATTATGCCACAAATACGGTGCAAAGCTGTACATTGCTGTAAATACAATAATTACCGATGACGAAGCAGCGGATTTCTGTGATTTTGTAAAATTTACAGCCTCTATCGGTATCGACGCATTTATCGTTCAGGACTGGGGCTGCTTCGACCTTATAAAAACAGCTGTTCCTGACGCTGTTATCCATGCTTCAACACAGATGTCAGTTCACACCGCTATCGGTACTCAGATGCTCGGAGAACTCGGCTTTTCAAGAGTCGTACCTGCCCGTGAGCTTGATCGTCATACAATTAAAAAAATTTGCTCCGGTACTACTGAAACGGAAATTTTCGTTCATGGAGCATTATGTATGTCAGTATCAGGTCAGTGCTATATGTCAGCAATGATGGGCGGTCGCTCTGCAAACCGTGGGTGCTGCGGTCAGGCGTGTCGTCTCCCCTTTTCGTCAGCCGGCAATAAAAATTCCTGCGTGCTTTCTCTGAAAGATCTCTCTCTGCTTAAGAATGCCGCTGAACTGGCTGAATCCGGCGTTGATTCTTTAAAGATAGAAGGCAGAATGAAACGTCCGGAATACGTCGCTGCTGCTGTTTATGAACTGAAAAAAGCTATTGGCGGAGATCAACCGGATATGAAGCTCCTGAGGGATATCTTCTCAAGAGACGGTTTTACAGACGGCTACTTCACCGGAAACAGAACTGATATGTTCGGTAAGCGTGAGAAAGATGATGTTATTTCTGCACGAACTGTTATTCCTGCACTTCATGAGCTTTACCGCTCGGAAAGGCACGTTCATAAGGTCGATTTCCATGTGGAAATCCACGAAAACAAGCCTGTCACGATTACTGCTGATTGTCTCGGCATCACTGCATCAGTCAGTGGAGATGTCCCTGAAAAGGCTCTGACTCGTCCTACTGATCATGAAGCTGTAAAAAAACAGCTGTCAAAGTTGGGTGATACTGTTTTCTTTGCAGGTAAAATTTCATCTAACATCGGTCCGAAGCTTATGGTTCGTGCCGGAAAACTGAACGAACTGCGAAGAAATCTTACTGAAAAGCTTACTCAGCTTGTAACAGAGAAATTTACTCCTGCTTACACTATAACCCATAATTTACCAGAACTGCCTGAAACATCAACTCAATCTATGATAAATCCTCTTCCTCTGCGTACATTGTGCCGCACTGAGGAACAGGTAAAGGCAGCAACGGATTTTTCTGAATACATTATTGTTCCAATGGAACTGATAAATGATAGTATCACCTCAATGGTAGCTCCTGACAGGCTTATAATATCGCCGCCGAGATTTATTTCCAGTGAAGAAAAACTTATTTCCGATCTCATGGAACTTAAAACCGCTGGATTTGACCGCATTTTCTGCCATACCCCTGATTCCATAGCTATCGGAAAAAAAATCGGATTCAGGCTGCATGGAAGCAGTACGCTTAATGTATGCAATTCATATGCGGCGGAAAATCTGAGAAACCTTGGGCTTGAGGACTGCGTATTCTCCTTTGAAACAAAGCTCTCACGCCTTGACAATATAAGAACATCACTTCCACTCGGTACGGCTGTATACGGACATCTTCCACTGATGCTCACACGGAATTGTCCCATAAAAAACGAGATTGGATGCAAAAACTGTACTCGTAAGCTTACTGACCGCATGGGAAAAAGCTTCCCTGTGATATGCTCAAAGGATTACACTGAAATTCTGAATCCTGATGTACTGTGCATGACTGACAAGCAGCTTCCGGAAGGAGTCAGCTTCGGTATCGTGATGCTCGCCAACGAAAATGAAGAACAGACACGCAGTATACTTTCCGGTGGTCGTCCGGATGGTAAACTTACACACGGTCTGTATTACAGAGGTATCTGATATGAAGCTTACTTTTAAAAAACTTGACGAAAAAGCTATTATTCCTTGCAGAGCTACTGTCGGAAGTGCAGGTCTTGATATATTCGCCTGCCTTGACGAGCCTGTAACGCTCGCTCCCGGAGAAATAAAGCCTGTCCCTGCAGGAATTACAGCTGAACCGGATGAGGACGACATTGCACTCCTTATCTATCCCCGTTCCGGACTTTCAACAAAATTCGGAATCTCACTCGCTAACTGTGTCGGCGTCGTTGACAGCGATTATCGTGGTGCATGGTTTATTCCGCTTATCAATCACGGAACTGAACCCTTCACCATAGAACACGGCATGAGAATCGCACAGCTGATTCCTACACGAATTATTATACCCGAAATACAGATAAGCGAATCACTCTCAGATACACAGCGAGGTGAAAACGGATTCGGCTCATCTGGAATAAAATAATTAAAAGAACGGAGACTAAAAATGAAAAAAATCTATATGCTTCTGCTTATTATTGCAGCTATTATCTTCGGTGGTCTTATCGGTAATGCTGTTACCGGTCCGCTGTCCTTCCTCGGCTATGAAAAGATCTTTCAGTTTATGCGGAACGGAGATGTTGTTGATACAAGCGTCTTTAAAATGAACTTCGGTTTCTACATAAAAGCTAATGTTGCACAGGTATTCTGTATCCTTATTGCTATCTTTGTTTACTATAAGTCTGCACCTAAGCTTTTTACAGGTAAATAAAAATTGAATTATCATATTTCACAGACATGATACCGCTGTTTTCATACTGCGGTAATACACAACGTTAAGGAGCACCAGAATGTTTACAAAAGATATTGGTATTGATCTGGGTACCGCAAATACCCTCGTTTATGTCCGCGGAAAAGGCATTATCCTCAGAGAGCCTTCTGTTGTGGCTGTAAACACAAGAACTGACAAGTGCCGCTATGTCGGCAAAGAAGCAAAGGATGTAATCGGAAGAACCCCCGGCTCTATTGTCGCAGTAAGACCTCTTAAGGACGGCGTTATTGCAGATTTTGACATCGCTACTACAATGCTTCAGGAATTCATAAAAAAGGCTCTAAGGGGAACAATCTTTACAAAGGCTAATGTTATTATCTGTATTCCCTCGGGAGTTACCGCCGTTGAAAGACGTGCTGTCCGTGAAGCCTGCAAAAAAGCCGGAGCAAACAACGTCCTTATTATCGAAGAACCTATGGCAGCCGCTATCGGTGCAGGTCTTCCTACCAACGAACCTGCCGGCAGCATGATCGTTGATATAGGCGGCGGCACAAGCGAAGTTGCTGTCATATCTCTTGGCGGTATAGTTGCAGCACGTTCTGTAAGATGTGCCGGTGACGAATTCGATAACGCTATTATAAATTATATCAAAAAGAAATATAATCTCCTTATCGGCGAAAGATCTGCGGAAAATATCAAGCTTGAAATAGGCTCCGCTTTTCCGAGCGAAAAAGAAGATACTATGGAAATCAAGGGAAGAAATCTTCTCAACGGTCTGCCGGAAAATATTACTGTTAGCTCATCTGAAATTCGTGACGCACTTGTAGAACCCCTGTATCGTGTTATCGACGCTATAAAGTCTACATTGGAGGAAACTCCTCCTGAGCTCTCCTCTGATATCATAGATCACGGAATTACCCTCGCCGGAGGCGGTGCGCTTCTCCGTGGACTTGACAAGCTCATCAACAGGGAAACTGGTATGCCAGTCTATATAGCCGAATACCCTCTCGACTGCGTGGCTGAGGGTACGGGAAAGATTCTTGAGAATATCAATGTTTATCAGGATGCTCTCACCGAAAATGTCAAATACTATTAAGGAGGAGACTCCATGCGTGACTTTATAAAAAGCACCAGATTCAAGGTTCTCCTCGCTTTTCTTGCCTTTCTTATAGGCATAATGATTTATGCTGTTACGAAGGGCGGCTATTCATTATCCGGAGCGTCTTTTATACAGACTATTACTAAACCGTTCCGTTCAGCGTCCAATAGCATCGGCATGAAAATTGAAGGTAATCTTGATAAAGTTACCAAAGCTGATGAATACTACGAGGAAAACAAGCGTCTTAAGGTTCAGATCGGTGAACTCAACAAGCAGCTCACTGAATACGATGCCCTTAAGGCAGAAGTCGAAGAACTCAGAAAATTCGTAAGCATCAAGGAAGAACATGAGGATTATGTTCTCAGTGTTCCTTGCAGCGTTATAGGATATACCACGAATGATCCCTTCAGATCATTTACAATAGACAAAGGCAAGGCTGACGGTATCAAGCCTAACTGTCCCGTGGCAACGGCTGAGGGACTTGTCGGAATTACTGTTGAAGTCTCAGAGAATGTCACCACCGTAAGAACGATACTTTCCCCTGACCTCTCAGTAGCTGCTGTCTGCTCTGCTTCGCTGGCGGATTCAGGAATAATCGAGGGTGATATCATTGCGGCAGAAGAAGGCTGCACCAAGATTTCCCATGTTACCACAGAAAACAAGATCAAACCTGGCTCTATGATGATTACCGCCGGCAACAGCGGTCTTTTCCCAAAGGATTATCCTATCGGCATAGTAAGAGAAATGGAATATGACGTCAGCGGACTATCTATGTGCTCTGTGATTGAGCCTTGTGCAGATATTACACGTTTGACCTCAGTTATCGTCATTACAGATTTCACCGGCAAAAAGGAGGAGTCTGAATGAGGCTGCGTACCACCCGTGAACAGCGTATCCTTTACATCAAGACGGTTTTACGATGGTTTATATACTATCTGCTGATCTTTATCGGATACATCTACATGACTACGGGTACATGGCTTAAGCCCGTTATCCTTCTTCCAATCGCACTGGCTATTGCTGTCGATAACAATCAGTACGGTTCCGTCTTTACAGGAGCAATCTGCGGATTTCTTGTCGATATCGCCTGCGAAAAGCTCTTTGGCTACAATGCAGTCATTATCGCCTTCTTCTGCATTGTAATTTCTCTGCTCCACGAGCTTTATCTGAGAAATAAATTCGCCAACTATATTTTAATCACTGCTGCATCATCCTTCTTACAGTGCTGGCTTGATTACAAATTCTATTATCAGATGTGGAATTATGATAATGTTCAGCGTATATTTACTCGTTATACACTGAAAATATGGTTGTATACAGTAATTTCATCAGTTATTGTATATCTTCTTATACGTCTGGTAAACCGCTTCTTTATGCCTAAGAATCACTTAAGCATCGAAGAAGTTATTACAACAAAATCACAGTAGAACAACTAAGGCAATATCGTATGGCTCTCCTGTACGGAATTGCCTTAATATGTCTTAAAAGGAGAATTTATGAAAGGACTAACTGAAAATCTGAAATCTGCACTGATCGTTCTTCTGGTTGTTTCACTGACTCTTTTCAGCGGACTCAGACTGATGGAAATTCAGGTGGTAGGCGATGAATCAATCAAGACACCAGTGATAGAATCAGATAATACACGCTCTTATATAAGAAGTGTCAAAGCAACCCGTGGAAATATCATGGATTACAACGGAAATATTCTCGTTACAAATGATTCCCGTGTTGACCTTGTACTGAGAAAAGCTTTCTTTCCGGAAGATATTCAGGAAGGAAACAAGGCACTTCTCGGTATATACAACGGTCTTAAAGAACACAATTACGAGTTCAAGGAAAGTATTCCGATATCCAAAACTGCTCCGTATATGTTTACTTCCGACGAAACAGAAGAACTTATTTCAAGTCTGAATTTGAATGTATATGCCTCTGCTGAAAACTGCATCGACAAGCTAATTTCAGATTACAGCATCAGCGACGATTATTCCGATGAGGAAAAAAGAATTATCGCTGGTATGCGATACGAAATGATTGTCAAGGATTTTTCATATGAATTCGATATTACTCTCGCAGAGGATGTTGATCCTGATACAGTAATACAGATGAAGGAACTCAGCAACTTCTATAAAGGCATAGATGCTGTTGAGGTTTCTGAACGACGCATAGAACGAGGAGATATCCTTCCTCACGAAATAGGTACTGTCGGCCCCATCTACGCCGAAGAATACGAAACGCTCCAGAATCATGGCTACTCGCTCAATGATACACTCGGGAAAAACGGCATTGAAAAGGCTATGGAAAAGGAACTTCGTGGCGTCAACGGTGAAGAAAAGGTTATCTTTCAGGATGATAACGTTATCGATATCCAGACAATAACACACACCGAATCTGGTGCCTCCGTAAAGCTTACTGTTGACGGAAATTTCCAGCTTAAGCTTCAGGGGATTCTTGACAAATTCGTTGAGAACTTTCCTTCTATCAACCCGAAACCACATATACTTGACGGAAAATGTGGTGCTATCGCCGTTATAGATGTTAAAACCGGAGCTGTAAAAGGATTTGCGAACGCTCCGACGTACAACCTCAAGGACTATATTGAAAATTACGATTACTTCCTCACTGCTGAGAACTCCCCTCTTGTGAACCGCTGCACCTACGGACTCTACCGTCCCGGCTCTACGTTCAAGACAATTACAGCTACTGCTGGTCTTGCAGAAGGTCTTATCAACAGTGAATCAGAATTCGTTTGTCATGGCAAAGATTCATTTGAATTCTATGGCTCAAAGTACAGCTGTACCGGTTATCATAATCATATTTCCGTTAAACACGCAATCGAAGTATCTTGCAATATATTCTTCTACGAGCTTTCACGTCAGCTTGGTATCGACAAAATAACTGAATACGCAGAATTATATGGACTCGGTTCCTCTACCGGTATCGAAACAGGCGACGCCGGCGGATATCTCTGTAACCCGGAAACTTTTGCTGAAAACGGTATTCCGTGGTATATCGGTTATGTAATTCAGGCTGGTATCGGAAATCAGGACAGCGGTATGACGCCCTTACAGATGGCTGTCGTTGCTGCTACGATAGCTAATCACGGCGTTAGATATCAGCCATATCTCGTGGATAGTCTTTACAAATACGGCTCCGGTGAACTTATATCAAAGACTCAGCCTACAATTGCTGAAACAATAAACCTGAGCTATGAACACGGCTACAAATATATCATCGAAGGCATGATTGACGCTTCAAAAAATATGCCGGCACAGTATTCACTCTCAAATCTCGGTTTTGATGTCGCTATCAAGACTGGTACTCCTCAGGTCGGAGTTGATCTAAATGATCAGAATTCGTTCTTTATCGGATTCGCTCCCGCTGATAATCCGGAGGTTGCTTTTGCAGGCGTTATTGAACACGGTGAATATTCAAAATATATGATCCGTGATATCCTCCTTGCTTATCAGGAATGCTACGGTCTTAACGGTGTTGCTCCTAAAAATCAGAAGCTCCCCGAAGAAGAACGTCCGCTGCAGTCAGGTACAACAACTACATCCGGTTCAGAAACAACTACCACATCCGGAAGTACTTTGACAACTACTACGGTAGCTCCGACAGCTTCCGCACCTTCACAAACTGTTCCGGTTGTTACAGCTCCTCCGACAACAGTTCCTCAGACTGAAGCTCCTACAAATTCTACGGCACAAATTACAACAACAGCTCCACCTCCGGAAACTCCCACAGAACCTGACATTCCACAGAATACTCAGACAGAATAAAGACAACACCGTACATTTAATTGAATTGTACGGTGTTTTTTAATTAAGTCGTATAATTTTACCTTCGCTGTCAATAATAAGCTTGGAGGTGTTAATGTGAAAGACAATAACATTAAAAAAGGCTCAAAGGGCTTTTATGCAGCTCTGGGAATAAGTGCAGTAATGATAGGTTCTGCCTGCTTTTTCGCCTACGATCAGGGAGAAAAGCTTAAGGAAAAACCGGCAAATGATATAATTTCTGTTCCTGAAGCTGCTGTTGACCACAAATCTACGGGAATCCCCAAAATAACAACGGCTGCAATCACTACGGCTCTGCCTGTCTATACGACCTATCCAGTCACAACAAGTGCCGCTGTTACAACTACTGTACCAAGAGTGACTATTCCTGCTGCTGAAATTATTATTTCAGATCCACCTGTTCAGGATGTCAAAACGGAATCAAGCAAAAAAAATGAGGCTACTCCTGTTGACAATATCAGACTTGAAAATGTAAAGCTTCCGCTTGCCAGCACGGAAAATGTTCTTGCACCATTCAGCGGAAATGAGCTTGTAAAAAATGAAACTACCGGCTCGTGGCAGACACACAACGGCACAGATTTTGCTTCAGAAGTCGGTGCAGACGTCTTTGCAATTTCATCCGGAGAAGTCACTGAAATCAAGACCGATCCCCTCTGGGGCGTTACTGTTACCGTTGACCACCACAATGGATATATATCAAAATACTGCGGTCTCGGAACTGAGCTTTCCGTTCAACCAGGAGATACAATATCAGGCGGTACAGTTATAGGAGTTGTGGGACAGACAGCTGATATCGAAAGTGCTGTTTCTCCACATCTTCACATAGAACTTCGTCACAACGGAAAATTCATTGATCCTGCCTCTGTATTTCCTGAATAATATCAATATAAAGGGCGTTCTTTTTTCAAGAACGCCCATGCTTTTATTAAGGCAACACCGCACAAAGCACACCTGACGGCTTTGTACAAAATCTGCTGGCATCTTTTGTACAAACTTCGTGATGTTTTGCTTTAATTCAATATGTCAAGTGAAATTTTTCTTGATTCTACATCGAAATAATTTTCCACGATAGCTACATATTCACGGAAACAGATTTTTCCGTTGAACAGCATGACATCGCCTTCATCCGGAACACCAACAGCTTTCAGCTGCTCGTCTGTCAATGAATTCAGCGGTATCGTTGTTTCTTTTTCAACGGTAAAAAGCTTATTTCCGTAATTATCAAAATGCTCGTCGTTGAATATCTCATACGCCTTAGCAGTGAAATCACTGAAATATGCTCTTTTTGCTTTTTTAATATCAAGTTCATCAAGAAGCTTTTCTGATGGTCTGAGTACATAATATCTGTTCCCAGATTCTCTGCCTATTCCGAATATCTCAAGCTGTTCGTCAGTAAGCGTATCAAGCTTCACCGGATCAACGTCAGAAGCCGTCTGACCAATCTTCTTTCTGTATGATACAACACATTCACCAAGAACAAGCTTTTCATCATATGTGTAACCAAATTTTCTAAGGTTTTCCTCGCTCAGACTGATAAGAATATTATCAGATATCTGATTAAGCTGATCTGTTGTTTCAGCTCTGCTCTGAGTTATCCAGTCCATTGTTATATTTTTGTTTACCGGTCGTTCAACATGGATCTGACGTTCCATATTCTTAAGTGTAAATGTCATGTACGAGGTCTTGATATCTGCATAGTTCGGCTCAATATATACTGCTGTGCTTCCATTGGAGCTGTCTGTTGTATTAACTACACGATATCGGTATTTTCCCGATGGAGAAACACCCTTTAACACTACATTTTCCTCTACGGGAGTAATGAAAAAAGATGTGAAGATAAAATATCCGAGAGCACCGAATATATAGAGAAGAAGTGTAACTGTTCCGAGAGCAGTTTTAAGTCCCTCGCCTGCCCCCGACAAAAGCAATATCGCTACTCCGGTCAGGATTATCGGAAGAATAAGTCCCCATTCTCCGAAATACAAAAGAACTACCGGCAGCATAGCGGGAAGGATTATAAAACTCGTTATCTTCGTTACAATCTGTTTACGCGTATACAACATTATTACAATGGCAACAATTGATATCGCTATTGTTATAAGACATAATGAAACTCTGGCGTGAATATGTATATCATAAAACAACGACAAATAGCATAAATGACAGACGCAGAACGCATATAGCAGACTTAAAAGAGAAACCACTCTTTTAGTCCAGATATTATCAAAAAAATTCTTCATTTTTACCTCCGATTGAAATCAGATTTGGCTATTAATACTTAAGGCAACACCTTAACATTTCTATTATACCATTTTTTTATTTAGTATACAAGTATTTATGGAAAATTTTATAAAAATTCTCGAACTTTTATTTTATCCGCTTTACAAATCAGAGTACATAGAGTATAATTATATCAGTATTCAATTAAAATGAAAGGATATTTTTACATGAAATCCCGTTTTTTATATCCATCAAGAATTATTTTCTCACTTCTTTCAGTAATATGTATGGCTGCAATATTCTGCTTTTCACTTGAAAATTCAGATGAATCATCAGAAACCAGCATGAAATTTACTAAAACTGCCGTTAACATAGCTGTTGATGATTTCGATGATCTGCCAGAGAAAAAGCAATTATCAATATTGGATAAAGCATCCTTCATTATACGCAAATCTGCTCATTTTTCATTGTTCGCCATGCTGGGATTCCTCATTTCAATGTCGGTCGGACGCCGCAGACTTTTCAGTACAGCATCCGCAGGCGTTATGCTTTTCTGCTTTCTTTATGCAGTCTCCGATGAAATTCATCAGTCATTCGTTCCCGGACGCTCCTGCGAATTTCGTGATATGATGATTGATACATCAGGTGCTCTGGCAGGAATGCTTGCTTCCGTTGCGATAATATTTATCCATAGAAAAATTACTGAAAATAGAAAGAATGACCATATCTCCCTGTCAGGAGGAAAAACTCATGAAAAATAAATCCCATGATACCTTGACCGATCTCATTGACAGAAGCATTTCCGACAAGGAGCTTGAGCATATCGACTGCTATCTCAGACCGCAAATGGGATTATTCATCCCCGCCGAATCAGCTTGCGGATATCCTCTTATAATTGCAGGAAAACGTCCGTCATATATGATACTTATCAGCTTTTCAGGCTCTGCATCTGATGAATTTCACTACAATGCAGAAATCATGTCCCCCTATATCGCCGGAAAAGCTGAAGGAAAATATCATTATTACTGTCTTACGATTGCTGCTGACTTCTTTGAAAAACGTTACACCCTCTATTCCTCTGAAGTGCCTGTGTTCAGAGCCTTTCGTTTTGAAATATGCAGCGATATTCTGAAGGCTCTCAATACTTTCGCATTTGAGTCGGGAAAATCAATGATGAATTCTGATATTACACTCAATGCACAGTCTGAAATAATTACTCACTGGATAATACGAAGTGTTCTCGGCGAAACAATGGATATGCGTGCCATCTCGGATGATTACTCCGTTGCAAAAGCTCAGCATTATATGGAACTACATTACGGAAGCAACATTACTGTTTCTGTACTCGCAAGGCTCGGAAGTATGTCCGAATCTACCTTCAACCGGCGTTTTAAGAAGGAAACCGGAAAAACTCCGATAGAATACCTCATTGAAGTCCGGATCAATCATGCTAAAATCATGCTCCGCAGAAAAAATCTCCCCATCACAGAGATAGCACTCCGCTGCGGTTTCAACAGCAGTGCACATTTTGCTTCCTGCTTTCAGCAGAGAACAGGACATACTCCCAGAGAATACCGCAGTCTTTACATGGAATGACAGTATAATGAAAAACAGTGACGGTATTTTTATATTATTTTCATCATAAAAAGATTATAATATTATTATCATATCAGAAAGGATGATAATAATGACAGCCAATGAAATTTTTGAACTTATCAGCCAGAATCCCGCTTTCCACCTTGCTACTACGGACGGCGATCAGCCTCGTGTAAGGGGGATGCTGCTATTCCGTGCTGACGAAAACGGTATCGTATTCCATACTGCCTCAACAAAAGATTTATATCGTCAGATTATGGCTAATCCCAAAGCAGAAATGTGTTTTTCCTGCGGTGAGGTACAGATCAGAATAACCGGTATACTTGAGCTTAATGAGAATTCTTCACTCCGTGAGGAAATATTTGCACATCCGACAAGAAAGTTTCTTCAGGCATGGAAGGAACATGGAATTGACGGACTTTTACAGGTATTCGTTATGAAAAACTGCTCCGCTGTAACATGGACCATGGCAACAAATTTTGAACCCAAGTCACCTATAAAGCTTTGCTGAAAAAATCAACGTCCCCGATCCTGAGGTTCGGGGACGTTCTGCATATTCTATTCAGAAATAAGCATATCAGATTTCAATGTAAACAGAGTTTAGTGCATTCCACCCTTGGTGAAGAAATTATCTTGAATAATAAGAGAACATCCACCAAGGAAGTTATTCTTTCCATCCAGCTTGCTGAGTACTATTCTGTCTGCAATATCCTCGCTCACCAGTCTTATCATTTCTCTCTTGATATAATCAAACTGCTTTTCATTGAGCTTGAAATTGTGGAGAACAATTTTCTTTGCAAAGTGGCTGATTGCAAGGTTATTCAGCAGAACAGTATACTTCGCAATAATATCGTCAACAAGAGATTTGATAGGCTCCTCGCCTCTCATGACAGACATGAAAACATTATCTGTTGTGATATTGCATCTGTCGCCTTCGGTCAGCTCATAAAGAACAGGTGTCTTATCCTTTGAATAAACCTCATAAATCGCATTGAGCATCGCTGTTCTTGAAAGCTCTGCCTTTACCGAACCATTAGGATAACCCTCATACTGTCTTCCGTTCGGACATACGATGTATTTTTCAATCATTGATGTATATGAATAATAATCGCTTGAAAGCTCGTTTTTATTGACAATAGCGAGATTCACCTGATTTCCGTTATGAACAAAGGCAGTATTGGTCTGATAGCCGTTATGGATACGGTAATCGTTGCTTGCCAGTGCCATAAGTCCGATTGCATTTCCGCAATGGATATCAAAATCAAGACCGCCTGAAAGCTTATCGATGAAATTAGTGAAATCAAGAACACCGTCCTTATAAAAGATTTTGAGCTTGCCCCACATTGAAGGAACAACTCCGACGCCCAGACCAAGAACATTCTCCTTGGTAAGACAGCTGTTTTCAACCATTTCATTGCTCGTTTTGATTATGTAATTTATAATATCCTTGCTTGTGGTTCTTTCATCAATTATCATGCTTGACTTGTCAAGTATCTCAGAATTAAGATTTGTAAGTCCAACGCTTACTTCCTTTTCATCAACTGTTGCACCCAGTGCAAAGCGGCTGTTTACGTTGATATCAATAAGAATCTTTCTTCTGCCCTTCTGAAGCTTCTCAGTATTGACCGGAGCCTCACCGATCTCCACGAGAACACCTTCCTCAATCATCTCATTGGTAATGATTGTTACTGCAGCTCTCGTAATTTCAAGGGCACTTGCTACATCCACTCTTGAAATAGGACCTGATTCTCTTATTACGCGAAGAATCTGCATTCTGTTTCTTCTTTTCAGGTCAAGCTTGCTGATACCTCTTTTTTCCATTTTTTATACAACTCCTTTTTATACTTAAGGCGGCACCACACAAATCCCTTATCATTAATTCACGTTTTCTAAGCAATCCCCACGTAGTAAATCCTTAATAATAACCCCGTCTTCAATTGTAAATCTATTAGATTTCTTACAAATATATTATAACACATATTTATTAAATTTCAAACATTTATAGATACATTTATTAAAAATCAGCGTTTTTAACAAAGCAGCGGTACCTTGTTTGTTAAAATTTCCGTACATTCTTATTTATATTTCAAACAAAATAAACTCTTTGTATATAATAAAAAATCCGGAGATTTTTTCTCCGGATTTCAAATAAATCAATACTCATCAATGAGACGTTCTTCATCCATTTCAATGATCTTCCAGCCATCAGTTTTCAGCTTTACGACACACACATTATATGCTTGCGTAGAATCGTTTCCCTCTTTATCAAAGGTAATTTTATACTCATAGCCTCTTGTACAATGATAGTTATTTACTGTGAATTTCGTTTTAAAATAATTTGAAGCCGCATTTACTCCGTCGGTGCTGAGTCGTGAGACCTTTTCGATCTTTTTAACCTTAAGCTTACCGCTGTTGAATTCTTCCTTCTTTGCAGCCTTGTAATTGGACAGCTCATCATCCCAGCTTGTCACACTCGCGTGCTTATCAGTATATTCCTTGCTCTTGATATTATCAATGAATTCATCCGGATAAACCATTGCAAAATATGACTTTGCGCCATTTTCCTTAGTAAGAGCCTTGGCAAACTTTTTTACACTGCGCTTTGGTGAACCAATAGCTAAAACTGTAATCAGTGCAAGAATGAGTATAAGCAGAATCACAGCAAGCCATTCTATAAAACTGTCACTTTTCAGAACCTTCTTCACACCCGAAGATTCCACTGCTTCAGTTGATACTGATTTATTATCGGCAGCCGTATTAACGTTAACTGCATCCTTTTTATTTCCGCTGTTTTTATTTTTTGCCATTTAAGCAGACCTCCGTTTTTATATCAATTATTAATATTTTACCATAAATATATAGTTATGTCAATAGCGATACAACATAATTTCACAGCAAATATTTCCCGATTTTACAGATAAATCATAAAGGGAACCATCATGCTGACAGTTCCCCTGAATAATTCTGATCAGATAATCAAATCGTGATATTATTCCGTATCGTTCTCCGATTTTACAACTCTTATTCCGAGAACTTCAAGATTCTCAGCGTCAACTGGCGACGGACACTCTGACATAAGCTCACTTGCATTCTGCACCTTCGGGAACGCTGTAACATCCTTAAGGCTGTCTGCCTTGCACAGAATCATGGCAAGACGATCAAGTCCGATACCCATTCCTCCGTGAGGCGGTGAAGCATAGCGGTAAGCGTCTACAAGGAATCCAAATTTAGCCTGTATTTCTTCTTCTGTCATTCCCAGAGCCTCGAACATCCTCTGCTGAAGCTCAAAATCGGTGATTCGGATTGATCCGCTTGAAAGCTCGACTCCGTTGAGAACAAGATCCCATGCCTTTGCACGGACATTTCCGGGATCGGTGTCAAGATATTCAATACATTCATCCATCGGCATTGTAAACGGATGATGTGCTGCAACCCATGTATCATTTTCTTCATCGTACTCAAAGAATGGCATTTCTGTTATCCACAGGAAGTTATACTTATCCTCAGGAATAACCTCAAGACGCTTTCCGCAGATAAGACGGATTGCTCCAAGAGTTGACAGAACTGTCTTTGTCTTGTCAGCACAGATAAGAACAAGGTCGCCGTTTTCAGCACCAACTGCACTGCATACAGCTTCAAGCTCGCCATCTTTCAGGAACTTCTTGAAAGAGCAATTGGGTTCGTCTGCCCAGCGGATGTAGGCAAGTCCCTTTGCACCGATGCCCTTTGCATGGTCGATAAGCTTATCAATTTCTTTTCTTGTATATGTAGAAGCACCGTTCTTTACATTGATCGCACGAACAGAACCACCCTCTTCGATTGCATTTCTGAATACTACAAAATCTATATCCTTTACAGTATCGGTAATATCCTGAATTTCAAATCCGAAACGTGTATCCGGCTTATCAGTACCGTAACGGTTCATCACATCAGCAAATGTAAAACGCGGCAGCGGTGTCGGAATATCAACATTCATAAGCTCCTTAAACACACGTTGAACAAAGCCTTCAACACACTGCTGGATATCCTCAGCATCTACAAAGGACATTTCAAGGTCGATCTGTGTGAACTCCGGCTGTCTGTCTGCACGGAGATCCTCGTCACGGAAGCATCTTGCAAGCTGGATATATCTGTCATATCCGGCAATCATAAGAAGCTGCTTATAGATCTGTGGTGACTGCGGAAGTGCATAGAACTTTCCCTGATGAACTCTTGAAGGAATAAGGTAGTCTCTTGCTCCCTCCGGAGTTGATTTCATCATCATAGGAGTTTCGATCTCTAAAAATCCGTTCTCATAGAAATACTCTCTTGTCACCTTTGCAAGCTCATGACGCATGATGATATTCTGCTGAAGCGGACCTCTTCTCAGATCAAGGTAACGATATTTCAGACGAAGCTCCTCGTTTACCTTTGTTTCGCTTGTAATCTCAAAGGGAGTTGTCTGTGCCTTTGAAAGAATTCTGAGATCAGTAACAAAAATCTCTGCATGACCGGTTTTAAGCTTGTCATTCTTGCTTTCACGCTCACGAACAATGCCCTTCGCCATAAGAACGTATTCACTATGACATGATGCTGCTTTATCAAAAATTTCCTTATCTGACTCATCATTGAAAAGAAGCTGAACTACACCTGTTCTGTCTCTGAGAACAATAAATATAACTCCGCCCTTGTTTCTGATTCTGTCTACAAAACCACCGACAACGACTTCTTTTCCAATTTCTGTTACGTCGCCGCAGTAATCTGTACGTTTCAAGCCTTTCATTGTATCAGCCATATCACTTTTTCTCCTCAACTAAATTTTGGAAAGCATTTACAGTTTCAGCGTCCTCAATGCTGTCCATCATCTTATCAAAATAAACGGCGTCAAAATTACCTGAAAACTTATCGTTAAGAAGGATTTCCTTTTCTTCGCCTGTTTCCATATCCTTAAGCTTTGCTTTTCCTTCGGCAAGCTCATTGTCACCAAGAACTACTGTAAATATAGCTCCCGTTTTGTTTGCATACTTCATCTGAGCCTTTATTCCCCTGTTCATGAGATCATACTCTGCAAAGAATCCGTATTCCCGGAGCTGCTTTGAAAGCTCCATTGCCTTTTCAACAGCAGCTTCTCCCATTGTTGCAAAATAAATATCGCACTTTTTTGGTGTAAGGAATCGACAGTTCTGCTTATCCATCACAAGCAGAAGTCTTTCGATACCCATTGCGAAGCCGAGTGCCGGAATATGCTGCCCGCCAAGCTGTTCGATAAGTCCGTCATAGCGTCCTCCGCCGCAGACCGTTCCCTGAGCACCGATTTCAGTTGTTACAAATTCAAAAACCGTCTTCGTATAGTAATCAAGACCTCTTACAATCTTCGGATTAACCTTGTATTCTATTCCCAGATTTGTGAGATACTTTTTCAGCTTTTCAAAATGATCGCTGCATTCGTCACAGAGATAATCGAGAATCATAGGAGCGTCCTTGCCTATTTCCTGACATATAGGGCTTTTGCAGTCAAGGATTCTCATCGGATTCTTTTCAAGTCTGTCACAACAGGTATCGCAAAGCTCATCCTTTCTCGCGTCAAAATAGCTTCTCAGTGCCTGATGATACTTCGCACGGCATTCTGGACATCCGATAGAATTGATGTAAAGCTCTATATTCTTTATTTCAAGTCTGTCAAGAATTGTCTTTGCAAGAGAAATAACCTCTGCATCTGCCGCCGGAGATGAGCTTCCTGCCATTTCAAGACCAAACTGGTGGAACTCACGAAGTCTGCCTGCTTGAGGTCTTTCGTGACGGAAGCATGAAAGTATATAGTAAACTCTCTGAGGAAGTGCCTCGTTGAGAAGTCCGTTCTGGAGCATTGCACGAATAGTTCCGGCTGTTCCCTCTGGACGGAGAGTAAATCTTGTTTCCTTAGCCATTACGGTATACATTTCCTTCTGCACAACGTCCGTAGTTTCGCCTACCGAACGCATAAACAAATCTGTATTTTCAAAGGTAGGAATCCTTATTTCTGAAAATCCGAAACCCTCCGCAGTTTCCCGTGCTATTTTCTCAACGGTATGCCATTTGTGTACATTTTTCGGAAGAATATCCTCTGTACCATTCGGACGCTTGATATTTAAAGCCATATTTTTCAGCCTTTCTTGTTATTTATTGGATCTTTCTTTACACCATACGAAAAACTGTTACATGAAAATTGTCCCTTTTGAGGGACAATAATCATCAGATACCCGGTGTTCCGACCTCACGCCAGTCAAGATCGCCTCTTTCAAGAGCAAGGATAAGTGCCTCAGCAGTAGCGATATTTGTTGCCACCGGAACATTGTGAACATCACACAGTCTTAAGAGGTTCATTCCCTGAACATCAGAGGATTTGGGATTGATAGGATCTCTGAAGAAAAGCAGCACATCCACTTCGTTACAGGAAAGAAGTGCCATAATCTGCTCTGCTCCGCCCTGCCCGCTAAGATATTTCTTTATTGGCAGTCCGGTTGCTTCTCCAACCTGTTTTCCTGTTGTGTTTGTTGCGAGAAGGCTATGCTTTGACAAGATTCCACAGTAAGCACTGCAGAACTGAACCATAAGTTCTTTTTTTGAGTCATGTGCAATAATAGCTATCTTCATTTATCGTTCCTTTCTCCGCACTTTTCGGAAATGTGCGGTACATATTCTGGTTTAAGAAGTTTTTATTGTAAGCGGAACAAATTCACCACCGAGTCTCTTTGATATAGCATCAAAAGCTCTCAGTGCTTCAGAATCAGTAGGAATAGGATTTCCTCTTCCTGTTGCCACAGTCATCTGGAAATCATCCGGAACTACACCTATAAGCTGAACTCCTACCTTGTCAATTATCTCATCAAGGTTTTCAATAAGTGAATTTCCGATTACCCTTTTACTCATTTTATTAATAAGGAGTCGCTGACTCTTATTTCCTCTCTTATAGAACTCGTCAGACATTAGACTTGCATCTCTGATGCAGACTTGATCAGGAGTTGATACTACAAGAATAAGATTCGCCTGCTCTACAATATCAAATACATGGGAATTAATTCCGGCACCTGTATCTATAATTATGTATTCATAATACTTCTTTATGGATCGGCAGATATCAACTATCTGTTTTGCAGTAACAGTAGTAAGAGTCTTTGGAGCACATAAAATACTCAGGTTTGATGACATCGGAACCTGTGAAACCGCCTCAAGAACCTGCTTCTCTCCACTGAGAACATCTCCGAGATCATATTTGATTTCATCCTGCATACCAAACATGATATCAAGACATCTGAGACCAAAATCAAGCTCAATAATAAGTGTTCTGTGTCCCTGTTTGGATAAGGTATATCCAAGACCAGCACAGACTGTTGACTTTCCTGTTCCGCCTTTACCGGATGTGACAGCAATAACTTTTGACATTATCTTTTCCTTTCCGATATCCACACGCCAGAGCAGTATAGCTGCTGAACGGCATCGGATTCTTCAATAATCATTCTTATATATTCTATATTATAGCACAAATCTCTGATAATGTCAAAGATGTTTTTTGTATAAATCACAAAATTGTTTATTCTTTATTTTTTCACGCCTCAAAATTGTGCAATTTAAACAAATTAACCCTTTGTTTCTTTGTATTTAAATTAATATCCGGCATCCAGATATCACCATTCTCCTACCTATCTCATCTAATAAATAACAAATTTTATTACAAATTATTATCCATTACCACTTTTTTTAATCAGGAATTATATTTTATTCTCTTATTTTTTTATTGACATTTTAAATTATATGGTGTATAATTATTTCTGTCAGATACTCTATGTGGGGGCGTAAAGGTTTCGACGGGGATTCTGAAACATGATAAGCGAGCGGAGCACGGTGTAATCTCCTTAAACTGCACCACGTTTAAATATAAACGCTAAAAACAACATTACAGTTACTAGAAATAGTGCACTGGTAGCAGCTTAAGTCTGCTTCCGTCCTCCGGCAGAATACCGCGACTGCCGCTTGGGCGTCGATTAGCGGTGAACGATCTCTGGGTGTGTCCGTACCCTCTGATTGTATTCGGACTACCTTGACTTTCAGCCCGTTTATCGGCGGTCTGTCATGGGAATAATAATGGGTAAAATACGCTCGTAGAAAGTTGTGTGAATGGGTTTTCGGACACGAGTTCAATTCTCGTCGCCTCCACCATTAGTTCTGTACAAAATAGATGACAGACCAAAAAAGTCCGATTTTTCGGACTTTTTTGCATTATGTGAGCCGAAATTTTTTATATGAAAACCGTAGATGACATTTTGCTTTTTCGAGCCTAAAAGTGGACTTGAACGGGCGTTTTTTGATTTTCGAGAGATTTGAGAGCAGATTTGGAAGAAAAATTCCGATAGCTGCTCTTTTTTAATGCAAAAAACTTTCACAAAGTTTCAAACCGAATATTGTTGCATTTGCCGAATCTGTTGAGATTAACAATCTCGATTGATTCGGCTTTTTTTATTTCCCCTATACAATTATAATGAAAGGATGGCGATGCCTATGAAGAAATTAACACTCAGTAGCACCTTGAACCACAAGGCACATGGCTACGAACCAATACAGATTGAGGTGGAGAAAGTAATCACACTCTACGGCCAAAGGTTCGAACAGTTGAAAAAACATCCCCTTGATGATGTACCCGAACTCATCGATAACAGAGATTTGATGTATATCGAAGGCAACACAGCCCACTGCGTTCTCTTCCTCGATTACAACGGTAACGATGGAATCCTCGTTGAAGCAGAGGGATGCGGTTATGCTCGTAAGTCACAGTTCATTCCAAATGCGAGAGCAATCGTAGAACAGAATGACTTGACTCCTGCTGAACAGCAGCTTCACAGAGAGCTGAAAGAGGTAGCCGACAAAATCGCAGAACTTGCTCATGCAGGTGATAAGCATTTTGTTTTTGAGGATGTTCTTGGAAACACCGATCTCAGAGCCTTGATGATTCAGTCGGTTGCCGAGATGCTTTCACGCAGAGCTGACCTCGCAGAAGTGAAAGACCACTACCTCGATATCCACGGTCAAGCTGACTTTACGGTTACAGCAAAGCCAACTCAGGAGATGAAGCTCTATTGCCCACTGACGATTCAAGCTGAGCCTCAGGTTTATGAAACTGATTGGGATGACATCTATGATGGAGATTATGAAATCATCCCATCGAGCTGTGCAAAGGATTGCGAGGATGAAATCAACGAAGCGATTCAGGAGTACAGTGAAGAAAACGAAGCTCATCGAGGACTTATGGTGTATTACGATGATGATTCATCTGTAAACGAGAAAATCTACTCCGCATTCCCTTCCGTTGAGGTCAGAGGTGATGAGCTTGTAGGTGTACTCACCTGCAAGGTTACTGAACCGCTTACAGAGCGTGAAATGGACGAATTCAAGAGTTTTTGGGGTGGACAATGTAGTGACGGTTGGGGCGAGGGCTACGAACAGCAGGAAATTGAAACCGAGTCACTCGGCAAGATTTACGTCAGCTTCTGGAACTCCTCCGACGACTGGCAGATTGAAGTTGAGATGATGGACGAAAGCGAAGATATCGAGGAAGAAGAAAGCCTCGATATGACGATGTAAAGGAGAGTTTATATGAATCAGTTTCCAAGTCAGAAGGAAGTAGAACGAATCAAGAAGATGTATCCAAAGGGTACAAGAATTCAGATTGAGAAGATGGACGATCCCTATCATCCTATTGAACCCGGAACCACAGGCACAGTTGACCATGTGGATGACGCAGGAACCTTGCATTGCACCTTTGATAACGGTCGGTGTATGGGCGTTGTACCCGATGCAGATATTTTTCATGTCATCGACAGACTGAATGTTCCTGTTGCTGAACGTTACGCTTGTTTGCTTGGCTCTGCAATTGACGGCAACAGGCGACTCCACAATGTTCAGGAGGTTGCTGAATTTATCTGCAAGCACGGGCAGTATGGTGATGTGCGAATCACGACTATGGAAGGCAAAGAACTGCTTGACACCTTCGGCATCTATATCAACAAGATT
>JAFXCR010000010.1 GCA_017516465.1 Ruminococcus sp. | reverse complement strand
ACGCTTCCACATACAAACCGACGTTTTATGTTTCTACCGTATGCGATAGCAGACTGCCTGTCTGTACAGAGTGAGTGCATTTACGCACGAAAACGTGAACTGGGTGCAGCGTCACGCTTCCACATACAAACCGATGTTTTATGTTTCTACCGTATGCGATAGCAGACTGCCTGTCTGTACAGAGTGAGTGCGTTTACGCACGAAAACGTGAACTGGGTGCAGCGTCACGCTGCTGCCTTAGAAGAATGTTGCCACCTGTTTTTCGGGAGGTGCGGCAGGATTTACTTCAAGAATTTTCAGGACAGGTCCCTTTCCCTTGTAAAACTTATGCTTGCGTACTTCAACAGACGCTTTTGCAATAAACCAGCTTCGCTCACCGAGCTTTTCTGCATTGTCCATTTCGCATACAAACCAGCAGAATGTAATATCATCAACACAGCAGGTCATGACATTTCTGCCAAGAGCAAGGACGTTATCCGGAAATTTCGGGTTTCTTGCGGCAAGTCCCTTGAAGGTCAGAGTTTTTCCGTCGTATTTCTTCGGCTCCTCCATGATATCACGGTAGAACAGAGCATAATCGTTGTCTTCAATTACTATATTGTCAGCCTCGACATCAAACGGCAGAGGATCCTCAATATCATCGTAAGCCACAGTGCCGTCAGTATATTCGTAGGCTATCTCTGTACGGCGGCTTGTTCCACGGACAATTTTGTGGAATTCCTGAGGATCAAATTTTTTCTCCATGCGGTTGAAAACGACAAGCTCGCAGATGTTCAGCTTATCCACTACAAGACTTCTCATGTTTGCGTTGTAGCTCAGGAAGGTCGTTGCATCGGCAAAAAACATCACCTGATATATTGCCCAGCCTTCGGGCATAGCATCGAAAAGTTCGTTGATAAGCCACATTCCGTTGTATTCAATTACAACTCTTTCGGCTTTGCATTCATCTGCCATTCGCTGGATATTGGCTTCATTCAGCTCGTTTTTGTCGTTTATTGTGCGGATAAACACATTTTTTGATGGATAAGAGGACATATCATATTCTTCGACACCCTCCTCACAAACGAGAAGCAGAGTTCTTTCACCGTTGTTGAAGCGTTTGTCCTCAAGAGTTTCCTGAATAAATTTTGTCTTGCCCGATTCCAGAAATCCCAGAAAGAGATATACAGGCATTTCTTTCATATTATTCGGCATTATAATGTCTCCTTCCGGTTATTTTTCAGCACGGAAAAGCTTTGCGACTGCTTCCTCATTAATCTTTGAGCCGATAACGCAGAGTCTGCCGATAGTTCCTGCACAGCCATTCCGGACGTCCGGAACACCGGGAACATAGTCAAAGTGAATCCAGTTTCCGTCCTTGCCGGCAACGATACCCTTTGCACGGAGAATCATTCCGTAAGCTTCCTCATCGCCGAGAGCGTTGAGAGCGTCGGTGATTTCCTCGATTGTATATGCGGCAGGAGTTTCAGCTCCCCAGCTTGTGAATACATCGTCAGCATGGTGGTGATGCTCGTGTTCGTGGTCGTGGTCGTGACATCCGCAGGTGCAGTGCTCGCCGTGCTCATGGTGATGATCGTGTTCATGTTCATGGTCGTGACAGCCGCAAGTACAGTTCTCATCATGATCGTGGTGGTGATGCTCATGTTCATGATCGTGACAGCCGCAAGTACAGTTCTCATCATGATCGTGGTGGTGATGCTCATGTTCATGATCGTGACAGCCGCAAGTACAGTTCTCACCATGATCGTGGTGGTGATGCTCATGTTCATGATCGTGACAGCCGCAAGTACAGTTCTCACCGTGTTCGTGGTGGTGATGATGATGCTTAGCTTCAGCAAGAAGCGATTCAAGCTCGTTGTCGAGAGTGTTTTTCTGCGTCATTGCGTCAACAAGCTGCTGTCCGGTGAGCTGATCCCAGTCGGTAGTAACAATCGGAGCCGCAGGATTAAGCTCCTTCAGTCGATGAATACAGTCCTCAAGCTTTTCCTCGGAAAGTCCGCCTGTATGGCTGAGAATCAGACAGCTTGCGTATGTTATCTGATTGTTAAAGAATTCACCGAAATTCTTCTGATACATCTTGCACTTCTTTGCGTCAACAACAGTTGTGAAGCCGTCAAGAATAACGTCATGAGCGTCGATGTTCTGAACGGCACGGATAACGTCGCTGAGCTTTCCTACACCGGACGGCTCGATAAGGATACGGTCGGGAGCATAATCGGCAAGAACCTTTTCCAGAGCCTTTCCGAAATCTCCGACAAGACTGCAGCATATACAGCCGGAGTTCATCTCAGTGATTTCAATTCCTGCATCCTGAAGAAAACCGCCGTCAATGCCGATATCGCCGAATTCGTTTTCGATAAGGACAAGCTTTTCGCCCTTGTAGCCTTCTGAAATCAGTTTTTTGATAAGAGTAGTTTTTCCAGCACCGAGAAATCCGGAAAAAATCGTGATTTTAGTCATTATGAATACACTTCTTTCTTTTATTTATTGATATGATTGAGATATATTTTGCATACCTTTATATTATACCACTTTTTATACAGGAATGTAAAGAGCTAAATTATATTTCCCGATAAGTTCACATCATAGCTATTGACTTTGACGGGCTTTTATTGTATAATAAATATAAATTATCTGCGGAGGACTGATCTTTATGTCTAAATTCAAGTATACGAATAAAAAAGGACAGGTAAACATTGTCCTTAAGCTTGCCCAGAACGAAAGTATAGATGTCGGAGTAGCCGGATATTTAGCAAATAACAGACTCAGGGGATTCCTTACTCCCGCTCCGGAAAAAAGCGGTGGTATTCTCTATTCCGGTGCTCAGGGAATAGCTCTCAGCCAGTTTCTGGCACGTCCTGTAAATAAGGATCAGTTCTATATTATTATTGCACATCTTCTTGAGGCTTATAAAACTATCGTATCAGTAAACCTCAATCCGGCAATGATAAATCTTGATCCCGATTACATGACAATATCAGAAAATACAGGTGAAATATACCTTGTCTATCAGCCGATAAACAATTGTCAGACTCAGAATCAGGGCTTCATGCGTTGTTTCGGACAGATCTGCTCTATGCTGAAATATGCTTCTTCGCAGGATCCTGTAAGTATTGGTATGTTTATATCCTATGCAAAGGGACTTCCTGCGTTCTCTGTAATTGATATAGAAAAATTTATTTTGGAAAATTCACCGAATACATATAATTTCGTACAAAGAATGCCATTCAACGATCCCATGGCTGCTCCTTCCATGCAGATTCCACAGCGTCCCGTGCAGAAAAGAACATCCTTCTCCGAGACTGCTCCGCAGGATACAGTACTGGCTTCAGACAACATGAACAATTACTCAGATCAAACAATTCTCGCTGAAAAGCCTGAATTTGCACCGCCCATAGCACGGAAGGTTGTTCCCGAACAGCCAGCAGCTCCTGTGGTGCCTGAAATTATACCTGAACCGGAAGTTATTCCCGAAATGCCGGAAACTCTCTATGAACCGGATATCGACATGACAGTTGAGATTCCTGTTCCCGAAATGCCGGCTAAGCTTGTAAGACGCTCAAACGGTGACAGCTTCCTCATCAGCAGTGATACTTTCGTTATCGGCAAGGAACGTGCAAGAGTAAACTGCTGTGTTTCAGGCAATAATACAATCAGCCGAGTTCATGCGACAATTCTCCGCAAGACAGACGGATATTATATCATTGATAACGATTCTACCAACAAAACTTATATAAACGGCTCGCAGATTCCTGCCCTGACCGAGTTCAGGCTCAACAGCGGTGATACCATCAAGCTCTCAAACGAGGAATTCGACTTCACCTGCTGATACAGGATACAGGAAACTTGAGAAGCAGGAGTAATTCAAATGAAATATATAGTTGCCGCCGAAACGGATATCGGCATTACAAAAAAAGTGAATCAGGACAGTATCTGCGTTAAAAACGCTGAAACAAAGCAGGGAAATGTCGCTCTTGTTTTGGTCTGCGACGGGATGGGCGGGCTCTCCAGCGGCGAACTTGCCAGTGCTGAGGTTGTCCGCAGTTTCTCTGACTGGTTCGATTATGAGCTTTCCTATGAGCTTGAAAGTTGGAACTGGCGTGACGTGGGACAGAAGGTCCTGAACAGACTGAAAATTCTTAATGCCAGAATAATTGACTATGGGAGACAAAACGACCTTCAGCTCGGAACTACTGCAACAGGTATCCTTGCCGTAAACAATCAGATGATGATCTTCCATGTCGGGGACACCCGTATATATAAGCTTTCACATCATCTTGAACAGCTTACAGAAGATCATACCTTCGTAAACCGTGAGGTTAAAAAAGGAAATATGACTCCCGAACAAGCAAAGAACGATCCCAGACGAAATGCCCTTACCCAGTGCATCGGCGTTTCCGGAGATATTACGCCTGAAATTAAATTCGGCACAATAGAAAACGGTATTAATTATCTTGTCTGCTCCGATGGATTCCGGCACGTTATCACGGAGGATGAAATATTCAGTGGTCTCTCACCGGAACGTATCACCACAAAAAGCTCAATGCAGGCAAGACTCCGCGGACTTATCGAGACCGTTAAGAGCAGAAAGGAATCCGATAATATATCTGCTGTAATGTTCAGGGCAGAATGTTGAGATCAGAGGAACAATAATGACTAAATACGAATTAATGGTTATAGCCGCAGCAGCGGCAGCTTTCGTCCTTATTAATATCATAATGTGGAGCATTATTATCATAAGGGAAAAGAAATCCCGTGAAAAGAATGCTCAGCCTTTGCCTGCTATGCCAGTTCAGAATGTCATACCTGCAGCGGCTCCGCCTTCCGGAATTATGACCTCGCCTGCACCTGCAACTGCACCCGTGCCGCAGAAACCTCGTGTGAAGCATAACGGTTTCGTCCTCCTTGACGATATCGTGATTACCCATACGGACGATAGAATTGACTGAAAAATAAATACTTCCGTAGTAACGGCTGTAATTTTACAGGGAGTTTATATGTATTTATCGGGGGAAACCTTTCTGAGGAAAGGTTCCGCCAACAGCGGCGGTCCCCTCTGTCCTTCGGACATCTCCCCGCACTGCGGGGAGTCACCCCCGAACCCCCTTCCAAAGACTTTTAATACTAAAATTT
>JAFXCR010000009.1 GCA_017516465.1 Ruminococcus sp. | reverse complement strand
CTATTGCTATCAAGAAGGGCTGCACAAGAGCTGCTGACGCTGCTGCTGCTATCGGTGAAGGTCTTCAGGCTTTCTGTATTCCCGGCTCTGTTGCTGATCAGCGTAAGGTTGGTCTCGGTCACGGTAACCTCGGCAAGATGCTCCTTGAAGAAGAAACAGAATGCTTCGCATTCCTCGCAGGTCACGAGTCATTCGCTGCTGCTGAAGGTGCTATCGGTATCGCTGAAAAGGCAAACAAGGTTCGTCAGAAGCCTCTCCGTGTTATCCTCAATGGTCTCGGCAAGGACGCTGCTCAGATCATCGCAAGAATCAACGGCTTCACATACGTTGAAACAGAAATGGATTACCACACTGGCGAAGTTAAGGAAATCTTCCGCAAGCCTTACTCAGATGGTCTTCGTGCAAAGGTTAACTGCTACGGTGCTAACGACGTAACAGAAGGCGTTGCTATCATGTGGAAGGAAAATGTTGACGTTTCTATCACTGGTAATTCAACTAACCCCACTCGTTTCCAGCACCCTGTTGCAGGAACATATAAGAAGGAATGTACAGACGCTGGCAAAAAGTATTTCTCAGTTGCTTCAGGCGGCGGTACGGGACGTACTCTCCACCCCGACAACATGGCTGCTGGCCCTGCTTCCTACGGTATGACAGATACAATGGGTCGTATGCACTCTGATGCTCAGTTTGCTGGTTCTTCTTCAGTTCCCGCACACGTTGAGATGATGGGTCTCATCGGTATGGGTAACAACCCGATGGTTGGTGCTACTGTTGCTTGTGCAGTTGCTGTTGAAGAGGCTATGAAGTAATCCCTACACATAATATTATCCCCTGAATTACGGATTCAGGGGATTTTTTTGTTTGTATAAATTGCACAGCATAAGCAAGAAAAAATATAGATAGGTAACACATAGGTAACTTATATGTAACATAGTTTACTGCCTCTCTAAGTTGCTCTATTGTTATTATGAGTATACATTTTTTCAGTCACATCATTTGATGAATGACCTAACAAAAGCTTCTTTACTTTAGGATTTATATTATTACTATCAAGCATCGTAGCGATGGTATGACAATATTCATAAGGTATATGATTAAATCCGTTCTCTTCAAAGAAGTCAACAATTTTTCGGTACAACTGATTGTAACTAAGAATATTCCCATTATCATCTGATGAAATCCCAGAAAAGCCCTTATTGTACATTTTCTCAATAAAAGGAAATATCTTATCACAAACAGAAACTATTTTATCCTACCCGCCTCTGTTTTCATTCCACCCTGCATAGTTTTATTATGAACATCTATCCCCTCACCGAACCTCATATGACACAACTCTGAGGGTCTCCATCCGGTATAAATCATAATAAATATTATTTGTGCGAAATGATTTTCAGAAAGATTCCATAGCTTTTTTATTTCCTCATCTTAGAATGAAACTCTTTCGTTTTCAACCGATACCCTTGGTCTCTTAACAAATTCAGAATAATCCTTCTTGACATATAGTCATACTTCAGAGCATATTTAAAAATAAATCTGAACAAACTCTGAATCCTTGCACAGGTAGTCGTTCCTACCTCAGCATTATCTACAATATAAGAATGTTGTAGCACGCCTTAAATAATGTTTCATTTGGATAAGCAGGTCATCATACGAATAAAACATCAGAAAGTTATAAAAACGCTCCTGGTCGCTTCTGTGGCTGCGTTCTACTTTTCCATTATGCTAAGGTGTTCTCGGACGAATAAGCTTATGTATAATGTTGTACTTATTACAGAAGCACTCAAAAATGTGTACTCTGTTTGTCTTTTTGAAATTAGTAAACTATGCACCATTATCAGTCTGTATGGTTTTCGGAGCATAGCCACAGAACGTAATTGCACGTTTTACAAAGTCAACTGTTGAATAGCTGCTCTGCTCTTTGTACGGACAGATAAATCTTTTTCTCGAAGCTTGACTAACTGACATAGCTTGTTGATGGTTAGACTGAGGGCGAGAATGAGCTGTAATGGTAATTACTTTCTATATTAATTCATTGCTGTACTTCACATTATTTTTCTTTATGTCATCGTTATTTCTATTTTGCCAGAATGTATAAATATAAAAAATAACAAAATATATCATAAATGCTGATTAAATTATGTTTGATTTATATATTGACTTTTGTATATTATTTATTGTATAATACCATTAAAAAATAAGCTTATTTAATTAATTTGCGAAAAGATACTTTTAAAATGGGGGATGGTAATGAAAAAGATTTTTAATAAAATTTTTATTGCAGGATTAAGTGCAGTAGTACTTGCATCTGCTGTTCCTGCAATAGCAAAAATTCCAACAACAGATTTATCTGTAAGTGCTGCTTTACTTGACGAATCACAAGTAAGTGTGGAAAGTCGTAAAATCGTACCATTATACAAAAGATTTATAAACGGTGTAAACACTGATGTAGAAGTTTGGGATTCAAGTAATGTTATTAGGGGTGAATTTAAAGGTCCTGAGTTCTTAGAAAAATTTTCTATTGAAATTGAAGCTACAAACACATCGGCAGATGAACTAAAATCAATGGCTTATATGGGATTTGACTCTATAAAAGGTGAATATAAAGCCGGAGTCGGCAGCACCCTATCTGAATGTATAGAAACGAAGGAAAATACTTATGTTCTGAATTTCGATATTTGTGCTAATGGAGAATCCTATATTTTTCAGATACAGGGCTTGGATGATCTTGAAGGCTTAAAAGTTAACTACTATTCGATTAGAAGTAATTACATTTATATGGTTGAAGCATCGTATCCGAATGGTGACGGCATTTGTGCTTTTTTACCCGATCCGGACAGTTTGTCGAAAAAAGCTGTAGAAAACTGGGCAAAAAATCAGTGTTTACTTGCTAATAGCTATAAGCATATTACCGACAATAAAGGCTATGATACAATTTATTACTTTTTTAATGGCTCTCCGGGATATGCTTCTGCTTCCACCATAACATGGAATAATCTCAATAATGGTTCCTCAAAAAAATCGGGAGTTATTCGTTATACTGAAGACGCAAGATTAGAAGAATATGACCTTATAAGATTAAATAATAAGTCTTTTAATTATTTTACAATGCATGAAATGTCACATGTATATAATATGAATACTACATTTGACGAATTATTTAATTTCAGAGATGATTTTGTTACAAATCCAAGAGCACTTGAAGCACTTAGAAAATTTGATATAAATAACGAATACAAGGTCAGAAAGCTTGTTAATTCAGACTGGACACATAAATTACTTTCTTATGAAAAAGTGTATGAAGTAAACCATGCTTATAAAGATGATGATGATTACATTTATTATTTTGCAAAGAATTTACTCGAATGCTGCGGCTGGGATAATCTTGAAACTTTTTATAGTGCAAAGTCCGCATCAGAGTACAGTGACTTAAATGCCATTATTGACGATGCTGAAAGACTTATTGACGAACTCGGAATAGCTGTTGAAGATTTTGAGAGTAATACTATCAGCGGAAGAAAAAAAGATTATTTGAAGTTTGTAAATATGATGCGTTGGTTATACAGCGTATCTACAAAAAAGGCATATAATCAGGACGAATTTATTAACTTCATTGACGAGACTTTTACTATTAAAAAAGCTGATGGAACAATTTTTGAAACAGGACTTGAATGTATTCCAAAATTTTTAGCAAAAGAAGATATATGCGATATTTATATTGTTAAGCAGCCAAAAAATGTGACAAGTACAATTGGCTCAACAGTAACAGTAAATGTAGAAGCAGAAGGTGCATTAGACGAAAGCACTCCGCAACTGAAATATCAGTGGTATGAGAAGAATCCCGGAAGTTCAACATTTGTTAAATCTACAATTACATCTTCAACATATTCTGTTCCGCTGGACGCTTCATCTGATGGAAGACAGCTGTATTGCGTTATTGCAGATAGAAACAACAGAACAGTAACTACAAATACAGTAACATTAAAAAGTAAGGTTGCAATCACAAAGCAGCCTGCAAATGCATCAGCAGCAATTGGAAGCAATGTAAAGACTACAGTAGCTGCTTCTGGTAAGGGGCTTCAGTATCGGTGGTATGTGAAGAGTAACGGAAGTTCAACATTTGCCATTTCTTCAATTACATCTTCAACATATTCTGTTCCAATGAACACATTATCTGATGGAAGACAGTTGTATTGTGTTATAACTGATTCATACGGAAACAAAGTTAAGACTGATTCAGTTACACTCGGAACACCTGTAACAATCACAAAGCAGCCTACAAATGCGTCAGCAACAATCGGAACAAACATGCTTACATCTGTAAAGGCAGAAGGGCATGGTCTCCAGTATCAGTGGTATTATTGCAATCCTAGTGAAACATCCTTTAAGAAGTCATCAATTACAAGTGCAACATACTATTGTAAAATGACTGAAGAAATAGCAGGATGTAAAGTATACTGTGTAATCACAGATATGTTCGGAAACAAGGTTCAGACAAAAGGTGCAACCCTTATGAGCGACATAAAGATTATGTCAAATCCGACAGATGCCTCAGCGACAGTCGGAAAAAAGGTATCAACATCAGTAACAGCAACAGGAAAAGATCTTAAGTATACATGGTATGTAAGAAACTACAACCAGAAAGGATTCTATGTATCATCAATCACCGATCCAACATATAGTTATGTTATAACAGATACTAAAAGCGGCAGACAGGCTTACTGTGTTGTCACTGATAGATTTGGTAATGAAGTTACAACTAATCTTGTCAATTTAACTGTAAAATAATATCAACGGCTCCTCAAAGATTCTCCTGAGGAGCTGTTTTTTTCAATTAAAAAGCAATATAAATACGTAAGGTACCACCGTACAATTAGCAAAAACTGAAAAGTGTGGTATAACGGAAATTTGAAAAAACAGATGACACTGGCAGAAATGAATGATGAGCTTGTTGCAGTCAGAACCAATAAAAAGGAATTTCTCGAAAAACTTGAACGCATTATTCCATGGATAGAATTTATAATACTTATCAAGCCACTATGAAGCTATCCATGACTCTATCCCAAAATTTGTGCATATGGACTTATAGGCATTAACTTATAGAGTTTTTTCGCAGAGCCAGATAAACCGACTGCATTCACAATCGGTCTCATCATATACTATTTTATGCACTATTTTAAGTTTACACAGAATTCGGGATTGACTTATCTCTTACGTATAATATTATCCCCTGAATCACGAATTCAGGGGATTTTTTACAATCAATTATAAAAATTGACGCACTTCAGTGGAAAGATGATCTTCTTCACGAATCAGTTTCTTTGAAATATCCTTGGATTTTTCATCAGCAGCTTTATATTGATTCAGATAACGTGACAATGATTTTATTCCCATATTACAGCCATCAGTTATAAAATCTGCTACTGCATCGTCCGAGGGATCTACCGCAAGCGTCACCTTTGTCTTGAACCACTCCATTGTCTTCGCCATTACAGCAGGCTCTTTTCCGTCATCATGATACTGATCAAGAAGCTTCTGCATATCCTCCTTGATATGCTTATGCTCATCCAGACTATGTTCGAGAATCCCCTTCAGTTCCGGATTTTTCACATATCTTACGGAATCACTGATTGATGAAATTCCCATTTTTACTCCCGCATCGCATTCTTTTAGAAGTCTTACTGTGTCCTTTTCGATCATAATAATCATCCTTTCAAATTTTTTTCTATGATTATTATGTCTGCTTTTCCGCAAAATATACATATCAAATTGCAGCACAGATTTGATATAAACAACATAGTTATGATATTTTTACTGTTAGAAACATGATAATATATTTATAGAATCAAAAGACCAAAGGATGTCGATCACTATGTTAAAAAATAAAGGCTTCTACAAAGGAATAAATATAGGCGGCTGGCTTTCACAGTGCGATTACAGCGAAGACAGGATTTATCATTTCATTACGGAGTCCGACTTTGAAAAAATAGCTTCATGGGGACTTGATCATGTGAGAATTCCTGTTGACTACAACGTTCTTGAAGACAAAAACAGTACAGGTTTTTCCAGAATTGACTGGGCACTTGAAATGTGCCGCAAATACGGACTTAATATGGTCATTGATCTTCACAAGACAGCCGGATTCTCCTTTGATTACTACGGGGAAAACGAATCAGGTTTTTTTGAAAGTGAAGAATTACAGGAACGCTTCTACCGTCACTGGGAGAAAATAGCTCATCATTACGGACAGCATCACGAAACAGTAGCATTTGAGCTCCTCAACGAAATCACTGATAAATCCTTTATTGATGACTGGAACAGAATCTCAAATGAATGTATCAGAAGAATCCGTTCAATTGCTGATGATACTATTATTCTTGTCGGAAGCTACAACAACAACAGTGCTCCGGCTGTACCAGCTCTTGCACCGCCTTACGATGATAAAGTAATTTTTAATTTCCATTGCTACGAACCTCTGAAGTTTACGCATCAGGGAGCATACTGGACAAACGATATCAAGCCTGATGAACGTATGTCGTTTGAAGAAAGCGGTATTACAGAGGAATTCTTTGAGGAATTATTCGCTCCGGCACTCAATGCGGCAAAGCAGTACAACACTCATCTTTACTGCGGCGAGTATGGAGTAATTGATGTGGTTTCTCCTGAAGATACGTTAAAGTGGTACAAGACCATAAACAACGTCTTTGAAAAGCACGGAATTGCAAGATGTGCATGGAGCTTAAAGGAAATGGATTTCGGCATTTCAGAGCCACGTCTTGACGATGTGAGAAATGAGCTTTTAAAATATCTCTGATAAAAAATCTATCCCCTGAATTTTTTTACATTCAGGGGATATTTTTGTATTATTTTAATTTTCTGTTCTTCTCTTCAAGTGCAGTTACGAGATCAATTCTTCTCTGGTGACGTCCGCCTTCAAAGCCGGTTGACAAGAATATCTCTGCAAGCTCGCAGGCAAGTCCGGAGCCAAGAACTCTTGCACCAAGGCACATTACATTTGCATCATTATGCAGACGGGTATAACGTGCAGAAAATGAATCTGAACAAAGTGCTGCTCTTATCCCGTTAATCTTATTCGCAGCCATTGACATACCGATTCCAGTTCCGCAGATAAGTATTCCCTTCTCGCATTCTCCTGAAGTTACAAGTCCGCATACGGCTTCTGCTATAACAGGATAATCGCAAGGCTCTCCATCTGTTCCAAGATCCTTGAATTCATATCCATTTACAGACAATGTCTCAATGATCGCTTTTTTTATTTCAACACCTGCATGATCACATCCGATTGCTATCATTATAATTCCTCCGGTTTATTTTTTCTTCTAAATCCTTTTCTGCCTTGACCTTCTGAAGATATGAAACCTCCAGCCGATCCGGATCAACAAGCTTTCTTGAAGCTCCGGAAAGACATACTCCCACCGCATTCTGTAATCTTCCCTGTGGTGGAGCAATAATCAGCATAGGCGAACGATAGTCAGTGAAGAAATCTGCCGCCGCATCGCCGCATAATAACGTTTCTTCACATCTAAGTGCAAGAATCTCAGCAAGTGAATCACAGGAAATAATTTGCTCTGCACTTGTCTGCTCAATGCTATATCCGTCGCTTTTGTATGTACAGCAGTAGACGAGATCACCTCTTACCTTCATTATTGCACATATATTCCCTTTGTAAGAGATATTATTGCAGGCAAGCCCTTCCAGAGTAGAAACTCCGCAGCATTTTATTCCAAGTCCGAAACACATTGCCTTGACTGCAGCCACTCCTATTCTCAGACCTGTATACGATCCGGGACCGGCAGCAACTGCAACAGCTCCAAGATCTTCCATTTTCTTACCGGACTGGACTATTACATCCTTTACCATCGGCATTATTACCTGAGAATGAGTTTTTTGTGTATATATTGTACTCTGGGCAATAAAAACTTCCGTTTCGGTGTCAAAGAGTGCAGCAGAGGCTGTTTTTCCTGATGTATCAATTCCAAGAATCAGCAAATCTCCCACCATCCTCTATAATAATTTCACGTTCATTTTCACTTAGTCTGTTGATAGAAATATATAGCGTATTTTCTGGAAGAAATTCACTGATATTCTCTGACCATTCTATAACAGCAGCATTTTCCTCAAATGGATAATCGTAGAATCCAGTGGATTCAAGATCTTCTTCTGAGCTTATGCGGTACATATCAAAATGATACAGTGTAATCTTTTCCCCACGATATTCGTTTACAAGTGCGAATGTCGGAGAGGATACAACATCATTCATTCCAAGACCTAATGCAAGTCCGCGTGTGAACGTTGTTTTACCTGCACCAAGACCGCCTTTGAATGCAATTATATCACCGGCACCTATCAGGGAGCCAAGTTTTTCAGCAGCCCTGATAGTTTCCTCCGGAGAATTTGTTTTTATTCTTATCATATCAGAAAAGTCCTGAAATATTTCCTTCGTTATCGCAGTCGATATTCAGTGCAGCAGGAGCCTTAGGAAGTCCAGGCATTGTAAGGATATCGCCTGTGTAAATTACAACGAATCCGGCACCTGATGACAGCTTTGCATCACGAATAGTAATCTTGAAATTCTTGGGCTTTCCGAGAAGAGCCGGATTATCTGAAAGTGAATACTGTGTTTTTGCAATACATACAGGAAGATCACGGAAACCTATTCCTTCGATCTCCTTTATTGCTTTTTCAGCCTGAGCTGTAAATACTACACCATCTGCACGGTAAATTTCCTTGGCAACAGTCTCAATCTTTTCCTTGATTGAAAGCTCTGTGCTGTAAAGAGGTCTGAATCCGGAGCCGTTCTCTGAACAGAACTTTATTGTCTCACATACCTTTTCAGCAAGATCAGTACCGCCTTCGCCACCCTTGGCAAAAACTTCGCACATTGAAACTTCTACACCCATTTCAGCACAGAAGTTTCTCACAAATTCAACTTCTTCATCTGTATCAGTATGGAATCTGTTGATAGCAACGATTACCGGAACATGATACTTATGCATATTTTCAATGTGAACTCTGAGGTTTACGATACCCTTTTCAAGTGCCCACATATTTTCCTTGGCAAGATCGTTCTTAAGAACGCCGCCGTTATATTTAAGTGCCTTGATTGTTGCAACGAGAACTACACAGTCAGGTGAAAGTCCGCCGAAACGGCACTTGATATCAAAGAATTTCTCTGCACCAAGATCAGAGCCAAATCCAGCTTCTGTAATGCAGTAATCGCCAAGCTTAAGTGCAAGCTTTGTAGCTCTGATAGAATTACAGCCATGAGCAATATTAGCAAAAGGTCCGCCGTGAATAAGTGCAGGATTGTTTTCAAGCGTCTGAACAAGATTGGGCTTGAGTGCATCCTTGAGCAGTGATGTCATAGCTCCGCAGGCACCGATCTGACGTGCAAATACGGGTTCTCCGCTGTAAGTATAACCAATCAGAATATTCTCAAGTCTCTTCTTAAGGTCTGAAATATCAGTAGCAAGGCAAAGAATAGCCATTATCTCTGATGCAACAGTAATATTGAATCCATCCTCACGGGGAACACCATTTGTCTTTCCGCCAAGACCTACAATGATATTTCTGAGTGCACGGTCGTTCATATCAAGACATCTCTTGAACATGATTCTTCTCTGGTCAATTCCAAGCTCATTTCCCTGCTGGATATGGTTATCAATCATAGCACAGAGAAGGTTATTTGCAGCAGTAATTGCGTGCATATCTCCAGTAAAGTGAAGGTTTATATCTTCCATAGGAACAACCTGTGCATATCCGCCGCCAGCAGCTCCGCCCTTCATTCCGAAAACAGGACCGAGTGAAGGCTCTCTGAGGGCAAGAACGGCATTTTTACCGATTTTTCCCATCGCCTCAGCAAGACCAACGCTGACTGTTGTCTTTCCTTCTCCGGCAGGAGTAGGATTAATTGCAGTTACGAGAATAAGTTTTCCGTCTTTTTTACAAGCAAGCTTTGAAAAGAGTCCCTCTGTCAGCTTTGCCTTATAGTGACCATAAGGCTCAATATCATTTTCGTCGATGCCAAGACCAGCGGCAATTTCAGTCACTTTCTTCATTTTGGCGTTCTGAGCAATTTCGATATCAGATAACATATTCTTTTTCCTCCATTCACTGTTTAACCGGAATTTTTGCAGGGAACCCTTCCCATAGCCATTACCGGAAATTAATACATACATTATACCACTATATGCCATAAAAAGCAAGAGGATTTTATAAAATCAGAGGATTTTCATAATTTTCGTGCATTAATACTGCAATACATTAAAAAATATTGAAATTATCAACCCTTTTTCATTATTTCATCTGCTATATTTCTGAATACCGGAGCTGCTGCATCATTGCCGTATCCACCATCCTCGACAAGAATTGTCAGAACATATTCTGGTTTATATGCCGGAAAAAATCCTGTTATCCATCCATGGCAATATTCTTTTCCTTCCTCATCATAACGTCCTGTCTGTGCCGTAGAAGTTTTTGCACCGACTGTTGTATATTCAGTTCTTGCATTTGAAAGTTCATTATTGCTGACCGCCGATATCATCATTATTTTCAGCTTCTTTGCAGTTTCTTCACTTATCACCCGGGATATCTGATATGGCTTTTCATTTTCAACGTTTATCCCGTCAAGAGTAATCCCCTTCACAAGCCGAAGAACCGGCATTTTTCCATCATTTGCTATCGCACACGAAAGCTGCGTTATCTGCAATGGAGTAGCTGTAAGCTTTCCCTGTCCGAATGAAAAATTAGCAAGCTCAGCGGGAACGCTAAGTTCTTCAACTGTCGGAAGAACTCCGGCTGCCCCCTCTATTCCATAACAAAGATGATTCTCCTTTCCAAAGCCAAAACTGGCTGCAAGATTCCGGAAATCCACTACATCAAAGCTCCGGCTTAGATCTATAAAGTATGTGTTGCATGATTCTGTCATGGCATCCATCATATCCTGAATACCATGTCCGTCAGATTTATGACAGTTGAAATGTTGTCCTTCTATCTCTGTTTCGCCGGTACACTCATATATATATCCTGTGCTTTCTTCGTTTATCCCCTCGCAGGCTGTAACAAGCTTGAATATTGATCCTACTCCATAAGAATATAGAACACGGTTGATAAGCGGACTTCTTTCATCGTCAAGAGCTTCATCAAGAGCGTCAGGAGAATAATCAGGAAAGCTCACGGATGCAAGAATATCCCCTGTTTCTGCATCCGCACAGACTATTGCACCCTTCTCTATATCAGTTCCGTATTTCTCACATATTTCCTGAATACAACTGTCAAGTGTCGTTACTATACCGCTTGAATGTGCATTGCTCCGCTGTACGGTTTTTCCGTCACCAACAAGAACTCTCCCTGAACCGTCAGCGTAGTATGTCACCTTGTTTTCTCCGAAATCCCCACGCAGAATCCTATCATAGGCATATTCAAGACCTGAAACTCCTGACCCGCCTGATGTATAGCCGATTATATGCTGAGCAAGCTGGTTTTCCGGATATCTTACCGCACTTTCAAATACAGTTACTCCTTCACTTTCCGGCGTGTTCTTACTACATTCGACTACAAATGCTTCACCCGATTCATATTTCGTGCAAAACTCCGTTTTATCATACATATATTCAAGAAGTTCTTCCTTATCAGCAACTGAAGGAACAATCGCAGCATACCAGCATTTTTCCGAATTTACGAGTGGCTGCATATTCCTGTCATATATAGTTCCCTGAGAATTGTCCACATTTATCTCAACAACAGAGCTCTGAAATACAGCTGCAACATTCTTCTCATTACTGATTTGATAATATTTTACTACAACTGTTAAAAACATGAGAAAAAACACCCCTGCAAGAATAATTACTCCGGATTCTGCACGTTTCTGTACCATACATTCACCTCATCATATCTTCTGACACCTGTTTCAGTCAATAAATTAAAGGCAGTACCACATATAACGGTACTGCCCTGATATTATCTCCATAAAACGTGAAATTATTCCAATACAATTGTAAAAGGTCCGTCATTGAGAAGCTCTACCTTCATATCAGCTCCGAACATTCCTGTTTCAGTATGCTGTCCTTTGCTTCGACAGTAATCAACAAAATACTCGTATAATCTGTTCGCCTCATCCGGACTTGCCGCCTGAATGAAGTTGGGACGGTTTCCTTTACGACAGTCTGCGTAAAGAGTAAACTGCGGTACTACCAGAAGCTCTCCGCCGACATCACCGAGAGAAAGGTTTATCTTATCATTTTCATCAGAAAATATCCGAAGATTTATAATCTTATCAGCTAATCTCCGGCAGTCAGCCTCCGTATCCTCCTTCCCTACTCCGAACAAAAGAAGATATCCGGTTCCTATGCTTCCCGTAAGCTCTCCGTCAACCCTTACAGACGCTGACGTTACTCTCTGAAGAACTATTCTCATTCTGCACCTACTTTCTTACAATGTCAAATCCATATGGTTTAAGAACGATCTGATCCTTGCCTATTGATTCGATTATACTATACATTGACTTCGGAAGACTTATGGTTGCTTCATCAGCAGAATTATTGAAGAAACATATAAAATCATTCAGACCGTTGGTACGTGTTGTTACTTCTACACCGGCGGGAAGTCCCTTAAGACGTGGAATTCCCGTCTGTCGCATAATGTTTCCTGCAAGACTCTTATAAAAATCCGCATTGCATACTGTTCCTACATAATAAGCAATTCCGCTGCAATATCTATTCATGGTTACAGCCGGACTGCATTTATAATAGCTGTCGTTATATTCAGCGTATGCCTTTGCAGTCGTCAGACGAAGAACATCACACCACTGGTGACATACAAACTGATTTCCTGCAAAATCTATGATCGTCTGCTTGCTATTACCAATGGGATCACATTCTGTTACTTCTGCACCGATCAGTTCCTTATATGCCGTAGGAAGCATATCCATAAAGCAGTTATTATTAGCATCCTTCACACCGCTTCTGCTGGTCAGTACAAGAGTTCCGCCGTTTATAACATATCGGTAAATATTTTCGGCTGCTGATTTTTTATGAATATACATCGCTGGAGCTATGACCGCTTTATATGCTGAAAGGTCAGCAGAAGGAGAAACTATATCTACATTTGCCCCGTATCCTGAAAAGGCAGTATGGAATTTTTTCAGCTGTTCTTCATAATCAAATCCCTCTGTCTGCGGTTCTACCCTGAATGCCCATTCGTTTTCGGGATTATACAGTATTGCAATATCCGAAACAAGCTCCGTTGTGTCAAGAACACCTACACCCGATACAGTTTTGCAGAATTCGGAAAATTCATAGTAACGGCGTCCCGGAATGCCGCTGTGATCTATCAATCCGCACCGGAACATATCGGAACCGGCAACTGCACTTCTCCAGCGATAGAAAAGTATATTATCGGCACCATGAGCAATCGCCTGAAAAGCATATCCAGAAAGCTGTCCTGGCTTTGAAGCCGGAATCATCGGCAGAGAATCACCTTCAGAATCACTGTGTTGTTCCATAACCCAGAAGCTTCGTCCGTTTATACCTCTCATGAGATCAAGGAAAAATGAATCATATCTGCTGGTGTCAGAGTTATTGTGAAGCGGATAACTGCTGCATGAAACAAAATCAAGTCCGTCAAACAGCTTATATAAATGCGAATTACAATCCGAATGACGAACGTTTGCAGTCACTTTTGCTCTCGGTGCTTCACGTTTGATTATAGTCATTATTTCTTTGACAAATTTGAACATACTCTCGGAACAAAAACGTGAATATTCAATGGAAAGTGAAGGATTCTGCCTGAGTTCGTAGGATTCCAGAGGCGGCTGGATATACGAAATATCGCTGTACCAGCTTCCAAGAGCAATGTTTATATTTTCCAGAGTATCGTACTTATCAAGAAGCCATGCTCTGAATTTTTCCTTGCAGACATCACATCCGCATGGCTTAAGCTCAGTTCCGTCAGTTATCTGCCAGCCCAATACATTTGTATCAGATCCGTATCTGCGAGCCATACGTTCTGTCAACTTCTTTACATAATCAATATACACCGGAGAATTTATACACATCTGATTTTTCTGTTCAGTCTTTATTCTTCTTCCATTACAGTCAGTACGGATAATCTCAGGATGTGACTTATACATCCACATAGGAGGACAGTTTGAAGGAATACCAATAACCACCTCTATATTATGTCTCTTGAATATCCTCATAATGTCGTCAAAATTCCGGAAGTCATATTCGCCTTCCTTAGGCTCGGTTATTGACCATGAAGCGTCACCGATCCTGACAATTTTCACTCCTGCCTGCATCATCATTTCAGCGTCTTTTTCCCAGAACGATGTATCCCATTGCTCGGGATAGTAATCTACTCCTATTTTCATAGCTTCTCCCCGCCTTCTTCGGTTGAATAATGAATAATACCGCAATTTTCCATGAACCACCCTGAATATACTTCAGTGGTCATATCATGAAAATACATCTCAATAACCCTGCATACACCGCCATGACTCACGACGAGTACATTTTTATTTTTAAAGTTTCTGATAATATCGTCAAGAGCAGAAAATACCCTATGTGACAATTGAAGTAAGGATTCTCCGGTTTCTCCCATTCTCATACCGAAATTGATCTTATTTTCTGAAAAACCGTCCGTAAAGCGTGCCTTTCCTTCGTATCTGCCGTAGTCCCATTCACGAAGCCTTTCATCGGTTATCACAGGAATTCCTGTTTTTTCTGAAACAATTCCTGAAGTTTTCAAAGCTCTTTTCATCGGAGACGAAATTATAATGTCAATACAGTTCATCTCTGCGATCTTTCCTGCAAGTTCGTCCGCCTGAAGCAATCCCGTTTCATTAAGCTCAACATCAGTTGTTCCGAGTATAAGCTCGGCCTTGTTGAGATCAGTCTGTCCGTGTCTTGTTGAGTATATATTCAAAGCTATCACATCCGTTACTGTAAATTTGCCGCTTTTTCAATCTCTGCCCTTGCGTTATCCAGCATGAGCTGACTCGGATTTTCACCCCCCATAATCCTCGCAATTTCAGAGATTCTTCCGTCAAGATCAAGCTGTGTAACATTTGTTTCGGTACGATCTCCCGTTATTTTCTTCTCAATCATAAGGTGATTATCAGCCATGACTGCAATCTGAGAAAGATGAGTAACACAGATAACCTGACGTACCCGTCCGATCTCACGAAGCTTTATACCTATCTTCTGGGCTGCTTTTCCACTTACACCCGTGTCTATTTCATCAAATATCATTGTAGGAATACTATCCTTGTCTGCGATAACACTTTTCAGTGCAAGCATGATTCTGGAAAGCTCTCCTCCGGATGCAATCTTCGATATCGGCTTCGGCTCTTCACCTTTATTCGCTGAAATAAGGAACTCTACGCTGTCCATACCATTTGCAGTAAGTTTCCCCTTTTCATGACGAACCTTGATGACAACTCCCGCCATATTCAGGAATTCAAGCTCTGATGTAACACAATCAGCAAATTTCTTTGCCGTTTCTTCACGATAATCGTAAAGCTGTCTTGCCTGATCTGTAACAATCCGCAGTAATTCATCCTTGCGGATACTGAGCTTTTCAATTTCTCCGAGTGAACTGTCAAGCTGCATCAGCTCTGAACAGGCATCATCGTACATCTTTACAAGTCCTGAACAATCCTGAGCGTATTTCCTTTTGAGTTTATTGATATTGCCAAGACGTTCTCCGAGATATCCAAGTCTCTGACCGTCAAGTTCAATCTTTTCAGAAAGAGCTTCAAGCTCCGAAGCAATATCTGCAAGTTCTATTTCCGCAGCCGAGAGCCTTTCATACAATTCATTCAGAATAGGTATACTGTCAGTAAACCCAGATATATCGTGTTCCGCTGAAATAATAATATCATTTGCACCGTCTTCTCCGGTGATAGACTGTACAGCACTTTTCAGGGCAACGATAGTCTTTTCAGAATTTCTGGCTATTTCATATTCCTGTTCCAGAACCTCGTCCTCATTTTCTTCAAGTTCCAGTTCACCGATATCGCTTATAATTTGATTGAGATATCTGCTTCTCTCGATTCTCGACTGCTCCTGTCTTTTGAGATCCCCAAGCTTTCTTGCTGTTTGCTGAAGCTCTCTGAAAGTTTCGCGGTATGCGTAAAGGAGAGTATTATCCCCACCGAAATCATCAAGAATATGCAGATGCTTTTCACTGTCCAGAAGCACCTGATTATCATGCTGTCCATGTATATTTATCAGCATACTCCCTATTTCCCTGAGTAACGATGCAGAAGCCGTACGGTGATTTACTCTTGAAACACTTCCGCCGTCAGCACTTATCTCACGGGTAACGGTAAGCTCGTTATTTTCATGGGATACGCCAAGCTCGTCAAGTCTGACTGCCGTTTCCTCTGAAATATCTGTAAAAAGAGCCGTGATCACAGCTTTATCACATCCGGTGCGGACAATATCCTTTGTGCATCGATGACCTAAAACAGCATTTATTCCGTTTATCAGAATAGATTTTCCTGCACCGGTTTCACCGGTAAAGATATTCAGATTACCATTCAGCGGAATAACCGCCTCACGGATTACTGCAAGATTCTGTATATATATTTCCTTCAGCATTTATTTGAATCATCTCCCCGGAAAAAGCTCGCTTCTGAATTTTTTCAGAAGTCTCCTGACGTCAGCTTCGGTTCTGACAAGTATAAAAATAGTATCGTCACCGGCTATTGTTCCGACAACCCCCTCATGATTTACAGAATCTATCGCCGCACACGTTCCCTGAGCCATTCCTGCACGACATTTGAGAACTATCGTATTCATGGCATAATCTACCGACAAAACTGCTTCTTGAAAAAAAGTTTTTTCCTTGACAGCAGAAACAGGCAGCATATATCTCAATGTACCGGATTCATCCCTCTGTTTTACAAGTGAAAGCTGCTGTATGTCACGAGAAAGTGTTGCCTGCGTTGTTTTTATATTTTTCTGTTCCAGGAGTACCATAAGCTCCTCCTGAGTAGAAACCGATCGGGTTGATATGAGTTCAAGTATTGATTCCTGCCTGCGATTTTTCATAACTTCTCCTTATTTTAGTGGTTTACACAGCTTTTTACATAATGATTCATGGAATGAATTTCCTATAAGATTAACAAATTTTATGTTATGGCGTCCCCTTTGTATGTCAATAGACTCATTTTCATGAAGCTTGAAATAAATTTCTCCGTCTACACATACAACCATACTTTCACCATTTGATGTACGATCTGTAAGTCGGAGCTTTCTTCCGGCAGCAAATACGGTTGTCCGTGAAAACAGTGAATGAGGACATATCAGCGTCATTTCAATACATTCAAGATCCGGCTCAATAATCGGTCCTCCGGCAGAAAGCGCATACGCCGTAGATCCGGAAGGTGTGCTGAAAAGTATTCCGTCAGCACGGTATTTTCCTACAAGATAATTATCAGAATAAACCTCGAAATCACATATACGGAAGCTCCCTGATCTTGCAGATATCTCGTTGAGAGCAGTATAAATAACATCCCCCGTCTCACGGTGCAGGACGAGATCAAGCGTCATTCTGTCAGATATCTCATATCCTCCCGTTTTAAGCAGGCTGAGTTTATCCAGCTGATCAGCCTCAAGACTTGCAATAAATCCGAGTGTTCCGGTATTGATTCCAAGAAGCTTCGTATCTGTTCCGGTAAGAAGCTTTGCACATCGGAGTATAGTTCCGTCACCGCCTATGGCAATGACAAAATCTGCTGTTCTGGCTGATTCCTCTATATCCTCGAATATGATTCCTTTTTTGTCGGAAAATTCCTGTCTGAAATCTCCGCTTACGCAAACATTTATTCCCTCACGGCTGAGTATATCACATACATCTCTTGCACACGGAAGAGCATTCTTTTTCTGAAAATTAGGATATAACGCTGCTTTCATAGTAACTCCTTATAATTTTCTGAATGAATCTGATACAAGTCCCTTGAAATCACACAGAACACGATTTCCGGTGTTTTTTCTCACCTTCATCAGATACTCGATATTTCCGCTTCCGCCTTTTATCGGAGAAAAACAAAAGCCTTCCGGAACAAGACCAAGCTCTGCTGCAAATCTGTCAATATCGGCAAGAACGTTGACATGAACCTTCATATCCTTAACAATACCATGCTTGCCTATATTGCTCTTTCCGGCTTCAAACTGAGGTTTTATAAGCACAGCAGCTGTTTCACCGTCTTTAAGCAGTTCATATATTTTCGGAAGAATCATCTTCAGCGAAATAAACGAAACATCGGTACAGATAAAATCAACTGAGCCACCCAGATCGTCAGTCGTAACAGTGCGTATATCTGTTTTTTCCATACTGACAACTCGTCTGTCGGATCTCAGTGATTTCGCAAGCTGATCACTTCCAACATCAACAGCATAAACCTTTGACGCACCATTTCTAAGCATAAAATCCGTGAATCCGCCGGTTGAAGCACCTATATCAAGGCATATCTTGCCCTCAAAACTGAGATTGAAGGCTTCCGCCGCTTTTTCAAGCTTTAAAGCTCCTCTGCCGACGTAAATCTGCTGTACCAATGATTCCACAACATCACTATCAGATATCTCAGCAGACGGCTTGGTGACAAATTTTCCATTTACAGTCACAGCTCCGGAAAGTATCATTTCCTTTGCACTGCTCCGGCTGGAAGCAATTCCTCTTGCAGCAAGAACACAGTCAAGCCTTGCCATTTATCTGCACCCTTTCCTGATTAATTCTGCCATTTTTTCATCTGTAAGTCCGATTTCGTCAAGACATTCCTGTACAGATGCCTGTTTTATATAGCCTCTTGCCGCCACACTGATATACTCACCTCTGAAACCGGATTCAGCAAGAATATCAGCAACCTTTTCTGAAATACTTCCGCTGTCCATGCTTTCCTCAAAAAATACAATTTTTTTATAATCCGATATTTCATCTGCAAGACTATCAGCAAGCGGCCATATTTTTGTAAATTTCAGAATATCACAGTTTATCCCTTCGGATGAAAGAGTTTCCTGTGCCTTCATTGCTTCGCTGAAAATACGTCCATACGTTATTATAAGAATATCACTGCTTCCACGGCTTACAAAAACACGATCTGTTGAGAGATATCCGCTTTCATAAACTGACGGCTCGCCGCCTCTCGGATATCTGACAGCTGCAATTCCCTTATCTTCATAAATCGCCTGCTTCATGCAGTCTGTAAGCTCTGAGTAACAGCACGGTGAATAAATAGTTGTGTTTTTGATAGTAGTAAGCATAGGAACATCGAGAAGTCCCTGATGAGTTTCACCGTCCTCTCCTACTATTCCGGCACGATCAATTCCAAGAACGATATGAAGATTTCCGATGGAAATATCATGTACAAGCTGATCGTATGCCCTTTGCAGAAATGACGAATAAACGGCAAAAACAGGAATCTGTCCCATTGCCGCCATACCTCCAGCAAATGTAACAGCATGCTGCTCGGCAATTCCCACGTCAAAAAAACGATCCGGAAAACGAAAGTAAAATTCCTGAAGTCCTGTACCATACTTCATGGCAGCTGTAATCGCTGTGATTCGATTGTCATTTCCCGCAATTCTAACAAGCTCACGTCCGAAAACTGTGGAAAAGCATCTGTCCGCAGAAACCTCCGGATTGCCTGTTTCAATATCAAACCGTGATATTCCGTGATACTCCCCGGGATTGTTTTCCGCTGGAGCATAGCCTTTTCCCTTCACAGTCTTGACATGAATGAAAACAGGTTCATCGTATGTTTTTGCCATTCTCATTACTTCTTCAAGTTCTTCAAGATCGTGTCCATTTACCGGTCCGAGATATATGAAGCCCATATCCTCAAATAGATTACTGCTTTCAAAAAGGCTGTATTTAACGGAATCCTTTACATTCTTGATTCCTTTTGCAACGGATTTTCCCATAATCGGGATTTTTTTAAGTCCACGCTCTACTGCCCTCTTTGTCTGGAGGTATTCCTCACTGTTGCGCAGAGATGTAAGGTGCTTCGCAACGGAACCTACACTCTTTGAAATAGACATATTATTATCGTTCAAGATAACAATAAGGTTCAGATTCTTTCCTCTGCCGCCGTTGTTCATCGCTTCATAAAACATACCGCCGGTCATGGCACCGTCACCGATTACTGCAACTGCATAATTTTCCTTGCCCTGCATCCGCATTGCCTCAGCTATACCGCAGGCAACAGAAACAGAAGTACTGCTGTGACCGCTTATGAAAGTATCATGAACACTCTCATCCGGCTTAGGAAATCCAGATATTCCGTCTTTCCGGCGGAGAGTTTTGAATTCTCCGGCTCTTCCGGTAAGTATCTTATGAGTATACGCCTGATGTCCTACATCCCATACGATTTTATCCTCAGGTGAATTGAAAATACGGTGTATAGCCATTGTAAGCTCGACAACACCAAGATTTGAAGCAAGATGTCCACCGGTCTTTGATACGGTTGATATGAGCGTATTTCTGATTTCACTGCACAAAGCACCGCACTGCTTTATCGAAAGCTTTTTAAGATCCTCAGGCAGAGAAAGTGCAGACAGAGGTATTTTCTTTTCTATATTTATATTTTTTTCCTTCATTTTTAACAAATCGGAGCAGTAATATCAGCTCCACAGCTCCTTATTATGTTAATTTTTCCTGCACAGAAGCATTTCTGTAAGTTCTCTGAGGAAAGCATCATTACCGAATTTTTCAAGCAGATTCATCGCCTCGCCAGTAATCTGTCCTGCGATTTCCTGTGCCTTTTCAACTCCGTAAAGAGTAACAAATGTAGTCTTATTCTCCTCTGAATCGCTTCCGACAGGCTTACCGAGTTCCTCAGTTGTACTTGTAACATCAAGAATATCATCAATTATCTGGAATGCAAGTCCAAGACGATAGCCGTATTCCGCTGCTGTATCAATCATATCATCAGAAGCTCCGGCACAGATACATCCCATCATACACGAAACGGCGATAAGCTCTCCTGTTTTATGCTTGTACATATTGCGGAGATTTGCTTCATCAACATCATTTCTTGTTTCATTTTCCATATCAATTACCTGACCGCCGATCATTCCGTCGCGTCCGACTGCTCTTGCAAGGCGTGAAATGATTTTCACCTTCTGCTCGCTGGTAAGAGTATTATCATCGGCAATTATTTCAAACGGAAGCACCGAAAGAGCATCACCTGCAAGTATCGCTGTTGCCTCATCGAAGGCTTTATGACATGACGGTTTTCCACGACGGAAATCATCATTATCCATAGAAGGAAGATCATCATGAATCAACGAAAATGTATGTATCATCTCGATACCACAGGCTGGTGCAGAAGCAATTCTGTAATCTCCTCCGCAAGCTTTGCAAAAAGCATAAACAAGAACAGGTCTGATTCTCTTTCCGCCTGCCTCAAGGGAATAATTCATTGCTTTTATAAGATTTTCCTGAGCACTGACTGCTCCGGAACAAAAACTGTATTTTTTCAGATGTTCTTCAGTGAACGCAATATATTCTGAAAGTGTTTCCTTGAATATACTCATATCATTTCTCTGACGGAAGATTTCCGTCTACCTCCGTTATTTTTATTTTAGCCTCGCTGAGCTGTTTTTTACAGATTGCTGAAAGTTTTACACCCTCACCATAAAGTTCAACAGCTCTTTCAAGAGGAATATCTCCTTTTTCAAGCTCAGTTACAATTCTGTTCAGTTCTGTCATATTTTTTTTAAAACTGCGTTTTTCTTCCATTTTATCACCATTTATCCTTGATTTCTGCATCTATGCCGCCTTCTCCAAAGCGTATGCTGATGATATCACCTTTTTCAAGCGTATCGGCTTTGCTGACAAGCTCTTTTCCCCTGTATACAAGTGAATATCCTCGTGAAAGAACATTAAGCGGACTAAGGCTTTCAAGAGTTCTTATCTTTTCATTGACTTTTGATTCATTCCGTTCAAGATACGCTGAAAAAGTAAATTTATATCGTTTTATTAAATTTTCAAGACGTTCCTCCGTAAGCTTAAGCTGATTTTCCGGAGAACGTGCCGAAAGACGTGTACTTACAGATGAAATTTTTTCTTCTGTCCCTGATATAAAGGTATCCACAGCGTTTTTCATCCTTTTTTCAGCAACAGCGATCTTGTCGATAAGAATATCGACTGATACAGCTGCCGCAAGCTCTGCCGCCGCCGATGGCGTAGGAGCACGCATATCTGCCGCAAGATCAGTTATGGAAATATCCGTTTCATGACCTACCGCAGAAATTACGGGAACCTTGCAGTTATAAACGGCATACGCAACCTTTTCGGAATTGAATGCACTGAGATCCTCTGAAGAACCGCCTCCGCGTCCTACAATAATTATATCACATCCTGCTGATTCTGCTGAAATTATTCCCGAACAGATAGAATCAGGTGCACTCTGTCCCTGCACAATGGCATTTACTGCATATATTTCTCCGATGGGCCAGCGTCTTGAAAGAACATTGATTATATCTCTGACAGCGGCACCGCTAAGAGATGTGACAACCCCTATCTTCTTCGGCATATACGGCAAAGGACGCTTATGTGCTGTATCAAATATTCCCTCTTTCGCAAGCTTTCTCTTAAGCTGTTCGAGAGCAGCGGTTTCCTTGCCCTTGCCATCAGGAATAATATCCCTGACATTTATCTGATATACGCCGTCACGCTCATATACAACGATATTTCCGGAAGCTATTATTGACATTCCGTCCTCTGGCAGAAATTTCAGCCTTGATGCTTCCTGAGAAAACATCACCGCCTTCAATGCACTTTCGCTGTCCTTTATTGTGAAGTACATATGTCCACTTTTATAGTGACAGACAAAATTGGATATCTCACCCTTTATCATTATACCCTGAAGATTTCTGTCACCTCTGAACACTGAACCCAGATATTTATTTAATTGTGTAACCGTAACAACAGGCATTATTTTTCTCCAAAATATTTAAGATAACCAAATACAGCTGTTCCCGCCGCATTATCGCATGAAAATTCCGGTGCTGCAAAAAAGGTATTTCCGAATTTCTTAGTAATCTGCCGGCGGATATACATATCCGACATTACGCCGCCTGCAAAAACAAGCGGAAGCTCACCATGAAGCTTCATGGCTGCATCAGTCATGCTGATAACTGTACCAGCAACAAAGTCAAGGCAATAGCGTGCAATATTTTCAGGCTTTTCTCCTGAATCCATCATAGCACGGCACTTGTTTTCAAGTCCGGAAAGACAGCAGTCTGTTCCTTTTATTACCGATTTTACACGAAAGCTTTTATCCGCCTTCTCAGAAAGCTTTTCAAGCTCTCTGCCGCATGGAAAATCAAGACCAAGCATTACTCCGACTCTGTCTATTGCCTGACCTGCTTTAAGATCAAGAGATGTTCCTATACCGGAAATATTCAGAATATTTTCCTTATCCGGTTCGCAAAAAAGACAATCGGTAGTTCCGCCGCTGACATGGAACGCTATAAATCTCTGCGATACGAGATCAAGCCTGTCCGCTGAATAAAGTGCCGCAAGAATATGACCTATCTGGTGAGATGTATCATAAACCGGAATCTTCTCTATTGCTCCATATGAACGTGCAAAGCCCTCTCCGCAGAGAAAACATGGCATATATGATCCCTCTGCATTGCGTGGACGTGCAGAAGCCGTCACAGCACAAGGACTCCCCAGTGTATTTTCACCGAACAACCGATCTATCATTTCAGGAAGCTGTCTTGTATGATGGAAAACAGCGTCGCTCTGGCGGAGCCCAAGCTCTCCTTTTTTTACCGGAAGAAGCTTTTTTTCCTGATATATCTTGTTTTCTTCGCTGACATATACAGCCGCAGATGTAGTGTAGTTACTGGTGTCTATTCCAAGGAATTCAGGCATTTTCAGGTTTCTCTCCATTCTGAGTCTCTCTTGCAAACGCTCCGAGAACTCCGTTGATGAATGAAGTATCTTCCTTATAAGTATACACCATAGAGAGATTTATCGCTTCGCTGATTGCTGCATTCGCAGGAGTATTGTCATCATATATAGCCTCATAAAGTGCAATTCTAAGAATTGCAAGATTTATCTTGGAAATACGGGAAATACTTCTTGATTTGCTGTATCCGGAAATAATCAAATCAAGCTCGTCTGCGTGTTCAATTGTACCTTCGACAATCTTCTTTACCTCTTCATTTACAGTTATTTCTTCAATTTCTTCTGCGATATCATAAAGTTCCTGAATATCATCATCACGCAGAAGCTGCTCAAATACCAGCTTGAATGCACTGTCTCTAATTTCACGTCTTGTCATTTGAACTCTCCTTTTTATTGATTATAAACGACTCCGCACACAGAAACATTCACCCTTGCAACAGTAATTCCTGTCATATTCTGAATATTTTCCTTGACTGCAAGCTGAACTGCATTTGCTACTGTACACGCCTTTTCACCGCTTCTGATCCTGATTGCTATACTTATAGCGGCAACATCGCCCATCATATCAATTTTTATTGGACCGTTTTTTCTCACCTTGCTTACTTTGCTTACATCGCCGCACAGACCTGCAACGCCCTTAACATCAAGGGCGGCAAGTCTTGCTATTGTTATTATTACATCATCTGATATTTTAAGCCGGCTTTTTACCGATTCTTTTGAAACATCCATTTTTCAGACCTCCGGTTCTGTATTTTCAAGCATTTACCACGTTTTATCTTTTAACAAAACCTGCAAATACTCTTCCTTATATATTATATCAGATTTTTTTATCTTTTACAACTACTTTACTTCAAAAATTCTGATATTTTCTGCTGAAACTTCTGTCTCACCCAGAATTATTTCCTTTATGGATGCAGCCTGTGCCTTATCAAGACCTTCTGTCCTTACAACAATCTTCGCAGATTCGCCATCAAGATAGGCAACACAGTCTTCAAACCCCTGTGCCTTGACCAGTGATTCAATTGTTCCTTCTGCCTCAATCAGTCTTGATACCTCAACAGCATCAAGTGCATTCATAACCATTTCGTCCTCTGTGATATCTCCCCCTCCGATTATCATCTGAAGCGTCTGGACTGCTTCATCTCGATTACTCATCTTATCAAGTCTTGCCTGAGCAAAATAATCGGCAGCACCGTCTGCTTCAGCATTTACAAACTCGGTTTCACCATAACTTACCGTATCGCCTTTCTCCGAAGCCGTTATCTTTTTTGACGCCTTTTCCGGACTAATCGGTGCTGTTGCGTAGTTTATGTATACCGCCACCGCAAGCATGAGCGTAAGGCAGGTCATGATGATATGCTTCTTTCTGATGATTATTGCAGGTTTTTTCATAATATTTCTCCTTTTTTGATATTTTTTATCCCTCCAGCTTTGTAACAAAAATCTTTCCTGAAGAGATCCCTAATGCGGCAGAAACTGCTCTGTATATCCTTTCGGTCACTATCGGACTATCACAGCCTGTACAGGCAACAACAGCACCGGTGATCTCAGGAACCTCCACAGTTTCAATAAGAGCACTTTTTCCATTTCCTCCCCCGATCATTACATATTTCTCTTCCTCCTCCGTTTTATTTTCTGAGCGGCTGTGTTTTTCCTCTCTGGCATAGACATACCTCTGATCCGTACCTACTGTAAGATACACCCTCACATTTCCGGCACCTTCAATCGTTTCCAGAAAGCTTTCAAGCCTTCGTTCTGTTTCCTGACAGTAATCCGCAGAATCGGTAAAATCTGTACCTCTGATATTTTCCAATGTTTCGCTTTTTTCTTCCTTCCCTGAAAAAAGAGACGAAATCATTATAAGAAGCAGTCCTCCCGTTCCGAGAAGCATTACCGCCGTTACAGTTTTTTTATCTTTTTTCATATTTCCGATTTTTTCAGATATTTTCATTTACAACCTCCGTTTCATTGCCGAGACTGCTCCTGACGATTTCTGCCGCATCCTTGAAATTATCAGTTTTAAGTGTAACCTTAGTAATAGATATGCTGCCATCCTCAGAAATATTAACTTCTGTTTCAATTTTTTCGCATTGTATTCCAGCTGCATTAATCTGCTGAAGCAGTACAGATGAAACATTATATGAGGTCTGGCGGCGAAGCTCTTCATTATACATATCCTGAGAATGACTGTAATCAAGACTGTGATTCAAACTGAATCCGGAAAAATCAAAATCCAATCCATCTTTCAAGAACGGAGCTGCCGCTGCCGATATAAGCACAAGATTGAGTATCATCTTCATCTGATTTTTAAGACGTGTTCCGGATACAAGACTTTCTATAATACAAATTGCAGCTGAAACAGTGCACACAGCTATGACAGAACTCTTTATCTGTTCCATTTTTCCTCCTTGACTACAACTCTATACAAACGATTGAATGAGAATTCCGGTACATATTATCAGCATGACTGAATAGCAAATAAGCACACTCTGAACTATTGCAAGGCTGCTGTCAATTGCTTTCATAAGCCGTACAAGTGCATCTGATGACAAAAGCTCTGCGGCAGCTGTACTTATCCACATCACCCCCCTGAATATGAGTACCTCTATAACAGGCGGCAGTATAAATAAAATTATTGCGATGTTTCCAGCTGTTCCTACGGTTGAACGCATTACATCAAAGCTTCCCTTTATTGTTGTATAAGCGTCCGAAACTGCTCCGCCAACAATCGGCACAACTCCTGATATTATGTATTTTGCTGTCTTTACCGCAACTCCATCCGTCTTTGCGGCAAGAGTACATTTCATTACGGCAAATCCCGTAAACAGCGTCATCGAAACTGTCATTGCCCATGTAATTATCTTTTTTATCAGCTTTACAATCCCATCAACTGATACATTAGGAAAAACACTTCCTGAAACAGCAAGAACTGATACTGCCCCCAATACCGGTATGAGATATCTGTCAGTAAGTGCAGTGAAAAGCTCGGAAGCTCCAAGAATCATTACACTATACACACCGCCGGAAAGAGTTCCTCCGCAGGCAATTGTGATTCCGGCAAATACCGGAACAAAAACAAGCATGAATCCTCCTGTCCTTTCAACGGCATTTACCGCATTTTCATATACAACAAACAGCAACGGTGCTATCGTTGTGACAGCCGTCAATACACAAACCATATTATAAAGTCCTGCATTGCTGCCATTATTCAGAGTACCGTCACCCAGACCTCTTACAACAGCAGAAAAAATAATCACAGCAAGGAGAGTTCCCAACAGCCTTAACGGGGCTCCAAGCCTGTCCGAAACAGATGCCATAATACGATTCCACAGTTCTCCGAATGTAATACCACTTACATCCCCGATACTCCAATCAAGCTCGTAATCAGAAAGAATATTATCTACTTCTTCTTCTATCTCCGACTGCTCTCTCTCATATTCAGCGGATGTCCTCATCGGAACTGTCATAAACAGCATAATAAAAGGTATAAATACAATTACCAGAATTCTTCTCATACTTCTTGATCCTATATCATTTCATTTATTTTTTCCAGCAGTGAACGGATTATCGGCAGACTCATGAAGGCAAGCATTCCACGTCCCCATAACTCCGCCGCAGACGCTATCGCACCTTCTCCGCTGTCGGCACATATTTCGGCGGTAATCTGCGTTATAAAGCATATTGCCGCTGCTTTGAATATGATTGACATATAACTGTCCGGAATTCCTGACGACATAAAGATTTCCCGCACTTCCGATATAACAGGTCCGATAAAAAGCATGAATCCCCCTATTACTCCGGTACATACACCAATGGCTATCATCATTGACTGCTCCCGACAATACTGACGAAGAAGCACCGCCAGTATCGCTGCACTTATGCAGAAAACCGATACGGAAAGACTACTCTCTACCATAAGCCGAATACAGTCTTGACTGTCTCAAAAAGATTTCCTATCTCCTGAACGATCACAACAAGTACGACAATCAATCCAGCAAGGGTTGTCATCATTGCCTGTTCCTCACGTTCAGCTCTTTTCAGTACCAGATTGAGTACCGCTACAATTATTCCTGTTCCTGCAATTTTGAAAATAAGATCAATATCCATTTTTATTTCCTTTCTCCGACATATTTTCAGAAGTCTATATTATAAGGATTCCAGCCATAACGCCGAATAAGGTTCCGGCTGAACGATAAAGACGTCCCTTACGCAGAAAATCTTCTCTGCGTTTTCTTTCAAGAGCTTCAATTTCTGCTTCATAACTGCTTATAGAACTCAGCTGTCCCTGAATATCGCTTGTCCCGATCATATCGCCGAATCCGAGTAGTATACGCTGTTCATCATCCGGAATATTGCCCTGTAATAAAACAGAACTTTTCCACTGATCGTGGAAGTTCTCTCCCTCAGAAAAAAAATCCGGAAGCTTCTTCAGAAATGTAAGACCACACAGCTCAGAAGAAGCTTTAAGCCGTCCGGAAAGCTCATATACATCCAGTGCCTGAAAACGGATGTTTATTGCAGATATCCTCAGCAGTTCTCCTGTTTCACGGCATAGCTCAAGATCGTTCCTTAATTTATCTGCTTTGGAAAATCCACTCACCGCACCGGCAGCCGCAAACATAAATGCAGCAATTATTCTCAAAAGCATCAGTCAAGCCTCCTTATCTCCCTTATCCTTGACGGAAAACTGCTTCCCTGAAGAAATACAGCATAATCAAAAACTCCTGCTTCTATCAGCGGAACTGCAATTTTCCTTCTTAACATATCTTCATAATTCTCAGCGTGAAGGGAGGCGGTAAAGCTTATTCCACAGCCTGCTCCGCTGAGTATCGCTTCTGCATCTGAAGTCTGCGAAATCTCGTCACATACTATTACATCAGGCGAAAGCGTCCTGACTGCCGATATAATCCCCGCAGCACGTTCAGAACCTACGATAACATCAGTCATTACTCCTACATCTCTGCCAGCAACACCTCCGGTACTTGCCGATATTTCATTCCTTTCATCAATCAGCACGACCTTCCGGCTATTTCCATAAAGGCGGCATAAATCACGCAGAATTGTAGTTTTACCAGAATTCACCCCGCCGCATACAAGTACGCTTCGTCCATTTGTTCTTCTGAACAAATCCTCGGCACATCCTTTTACTGATCGTGCTATTCTGAAATTAAGACTGCTGAAATCCTTTATACTCTTGTCGGACGTACTTGTTACCGTTCCTGAAACACCTACACGAATTCCTCCGCCTATAACAAAAAATCCTTCATTCAGCTCTCTGGAACAGCTATGGACAGAATATCTGCACAGAGCTTCTACAATTTTATGTATATCAGATGCCGATGCACAGATGCACCTGCTGTCTCTGTAATCAGCTATCAGTCTGCCGTCACAAGTAAGAAACATTATCTTTCCGGGATAAACGAATGATACAGCACGTCCGCTGCGAAATCTTATTTCACTCAGGTTTACGGATTCTTCGGCAGCCTGCTTCATTGCACACCGTATCTCCGGCGTCATATAGGATAATATGATCTCATAGCTTGTACGTTCATTCAATTCTTTTCTCCCCTTTCACTCAATCATATTCACACGTCAGGTATTTTATGACAAAAAAAAGCCCTGCAATCGCAGAGCTTTGATATCAATCAACTGATTTGAGAGATTCAGCCATATTTATCTTTTCAAGCTTTATCCCCATAAACAGATTTATTATAAAATTGAATACAAATGTAAGCAATGCACTTATTACAAAGCTTATCGGGAATATTTCTGTCCGGAAAGAAACAAGATCAACTACTATCTGAGCCATGACAAATTTATGAAGCAGTACACCAAGTCCGAGTCCGACAGCAGTTCCTATTGCAGTAAGTACAATATTCTCCCTGAGTACATACGCTGATGTCTCTCGCCGGAAAAATCCGAGGACCTTGATAGTCGCTATCTCCCTAAGTCTCTCCGTTATATTTATATTCGTCAGATTATATATAACGACAAAGGCAAGTCCGGCCGCACTGAGTATAATCAGCAATACGATGTAATTAAGACTGCTCATCATGTTTGACATTCTCTCTTTAAGATCCTTGAACATTATCAATGAAGTAACATTTGATTTCTTTGTTAATTCAAGTATTTCCCTTTTATTTCCACCTCCTCTGATATCAAGATATGCACCATTATATACGACAGGCGATGAAAGCTGTTCTTCCATTGTTTCAGGAGAGATAAACACATAATTATAAACGTGATTTTCAAATACACCTACAACCTTTACCTTTATCTCACTAAGCTGTCCGTCACGCAGAGTTATTATATCACCAATTTCTGCTCCATAACGCTCATGAATACTGTTGCTTACTATTGCTTCATTAATGTCTGGAAGAGCTGTATCTTCTCCGTCTTTATTTCTGAAATTCATGAATTTCTTCATTTCATCAAAATTCTCCGGAACTACAAGTGTGATATTTTTCACTTTATCATCGTACAGAATATCCCAGTTTGTACTGTGAATGAATGTATATCCTCCGGTCTTTAATTCAAGATCTTCCTTTATCTGTTCGGGAATACTCCCATCTTCATCTGCATTGAAGGAAATCTGAGCATCAGCTGTTATGATATCGCCATACTGTCTGTCGGCAAAGCGAGAAATTGAATCTCTGAGACCGAATCCGGTAAGGAGAAGTGCTGTACATCCGCTTATTCCGATAATCATCATAAAAAATCTTTTCTTATATCTGAAAATATTTCTTACCGATACCTTATGCAGAAATTTCATGTGATTCCAGATAAACGGAATACGTTCCAGAAGAACTCTTTTTCCTGCCTTCGGGGACTTCGGACGCATCAGTGAGGCACTTGTTCCCGACAGCTCGTGACGACATGAAAACCATGTAACTCCCATAGAGCAGAGCAATGAGGCTCCTGTAACTCCTGCGGCAAGTACCGGATCAAAGACGTATTTCATCGGAATGGAAATATACATCAGTTTATAAGTCATCCATATTACTCCGGGGAACAGAATGATTCCTACTGCGTATCCGACTATGCTTCCTATCAGTGAGGCACTTCCGGAATAAAAGAGATATCTTCTCATTATTTCTCTGTCTGTATATCCTATGGCTTTGAATATACCGATCTGTGTACGCTGTTCTTCCATCATACGGCTCATTGTAGTCATACATACAAGTGCGGCGACAAGTATGAAAAACACCGGAAATATCCTTGACACCTGCTCAACTATCTCTGAATCACTTTCAAAACACGAATATCCGATATTGTAATTCCTGCTTAAAATATAAACTACCGGAATATATTTATCTGAATAACCTTCAACGCTTTCCTTTGCCTGAGTTTCCACCATAGGCTCCCATGTCTCAGACCTACCTTCCATGAAATCCTTATATTCATCGGAATATATCTGGCAATTATGATTAAACCTTACATATATTTCCGAATATCTCGTAACAGCAAACGCCTCAGGAAGCATATACACAAATCCTGCAACACTTCCGTTTCCGATGGACGTCGTTCCTCGTTCAATATTGATATACAACGGAGAATTAACTGTTCCGACCACCTTAAAGGATTTACCGTTGAAACTCATTTTTGTTTCTTCGTCATTTTCTGCAGAAAGTCTGATACTGCTTCCTATCGGAGGCAATGAATGAATACCCGCATCAATAACACATTCGTCCGGTGACTGCGGCATACGACCGCTGACAAGCTCAAGCGTATTGATATTCTTTGTGATTGAATGTGTTTTCAGTACATTTTCCTTAGCACCTTTATAATTATATATAGCATCCAGACTGTATGAAGCCTCGGCATATCTTACATCTTCGGCTTCGGAAAATACTTCCGCATCCTCTGCGCTCCATCCCGCAGAAGAAACAAGCCGATAATCATAGAACTGATTATCTTCAAGAAAGGTATTTATTGTATGTATCATAGCCGGCGTTGTAATACGGACTCCCGAAAAAAATCCTACGCCAATAGCTATAATTGCAAGTATAGCAAAATACCGTCCGAAACTGCATCTGATCTCTCGCAGCGACGCTTTCTTCATTACCGATTTCATAGACATCACCACTCGATTTCAGCGACATCCCTGATATCACTGTTTATTCTCATATCAGCAACAGTACCGTTCTTCACTGTTATAATTCTGTCTGCCATAGCAGAAATAGCCTGATTATGCGTAATAACCACAACCGTCATTCCCGTACTGCGGCAAGTATCCTGAAGAAGCTTAAGCACTGCCTTTCCTGTGTTATAGTCAAGTGCTCCGGTAGGTTCATCACACAGCAGAAGCTTCGGATTTTTCGCAAGAGCACGGGCTATCGCAACACGCTGCTGCTCTCCTCCGGAAAGCTGTGCAGGAAAATTCTTCATTCTGTCACCAAGTCCTACTTTTTCAAGTACTTCTGCCGCATCAAGAGGATTACGGCATATCTGGGCTGCAAGCTCGACGTTTTCTATTGCAGTCAGATTCTGCACAAGATTGTAAAACTGGAATACAAATCCTACGCCATACCGGCGATATGCTGTAAGTGCTCTTTTTTTAAGTGCCGATATCTCTACACCGTCAAGCCATGCACTTCCTGATGTAAGCGTCTCCATTCCGCCAAGTATATTGAGTATCGTGGTTTTTCCGGCACCGGACGCTCCGACTATAACGCAGAATTCACCCTTTTCTATTTCAAAATCAACTCCGTTTAGAGCTGCAATTTCTACCTCTCCCGTTTTATAAAGTTTTCTAACATCTCTGAATTCTATATATGCACTCATCTGATTTCCTTCCTTTATTTTGTCGTATATTGTCAATATTCATTTTATCACATTACACCGGAATTGTAAAGTAATATATAATGAATTCAAAAAAGGTATTGACAAATCAAAAAAAGTGCAGTATACTTCACTCATAACGCATTCAGCAGAAGGACATTTCTTCTGAATAAATGCGTACTGAATCAATAAGGAGATCTTATTATGAAAATATACAAGTCTGTAACAGAACTAATCGGCAGAACTCCGATAATGGAGCTAAAAAACATCGAAAAAAATCTGACTCTTAATGCACGGATTCTCGCTAAGCTTGAATACTTCAATCCAGCCGGCTCGGTGAAGGACAGAGTTGCCGCAAATATGATTGAAGACGCAGAAACTAATGGACTTCTCTCTGAAGGAAGTGTTATCATTGAGCCGACAAGCGGAAATACAGGAATCGGACTCGCTGCCGTTGCCGCTTCAAAGGGATACCGCCTGATTATCACAATGCCCGATACCATGAGTATTGAACGCAGGAATCTTATGAAAGCCTACGGTGCAGAGGTGATTCTTACAAATGGTTCAGAAGGTATGACGGGTGCTATCAGAAAAGCCGAAGAACTTGCCTCTTCATTACCGGACAGCTTTATTCCTTCCCAGTTTACAAATCAGTCTAATCCTGCCGCACATATAAAAACAACCGGTCCTGAAATCTGGGAGGATACTAACGGTCAGATTGATTTCTTCGTTGCCGGCGTCGGAACGGGCGGAACTATAACTGGTATCGGAAAATATCTTAAATCAAAAAATCCTGATGTAAAAATCATCGCCGTCGAGCCTAAGGATTCTCCTGTACTTTCCGAGGGAAGATCCGGTGCACATAAAATTCAGGGTATAGGTGCAGGATTTATTCCGGAGACTCTTGATACAGAAATATATGATGAAATTATCACTGTTGATCACAAGGATGCTTATTCTCTTGGAAAATTGACCGCAAAAACCGAAGGACTGCTTATAGGTATTTCATCCGGTGCCGCCTTATGGGCTGCCGTACAGCTTGCCGAACGTCCGGAAAATGCCGGAAAAAATATCGTTTGTCTGCTGCCTGACTCCGGAGAACGCTACCTCTCCACACCTATGTTTGAATAAGGAATATATCTCATAAAAAATAATCCCGATGGAGCATATATTCCATCGGGATTTTCTTATCTTATTCGGGAAGCTTATCAAGAAGCTTAAGGAGACACTTCTGAATTGCAAGAGCATCAAGATTGGTAAGTCCGGATCCCGGCTCACTACAATCTGCGTTGGATGCTCCCTGCTTTGTCATAGCACTCTTATCAGTTCCGCCAACGTTATAGCTGTCAGGATTTCCGATAGCCTGCATAATAAGAATTGCATCGGAAAGTGTTACTTTTCCATCGCAGTTTGCGTCACCGTACAATACATCAACAGTAGGCTCATTAACAACATCCTCAGGCTTTGTTCCGTCAGGCTCTACGCCCCATACAAGCTTATCATCTGCATAAAGTGTGATCTTTTCTGTGATAGCAGCAGCATCGTTAACATCCTCAAAGCTTATAAGATCAGCATAGCTGTAATCGTTCGTAGAATCCCATACAGTGTCGTATGTTTCCTCGTTCATCTTATTGAGGAGTCCGAACTGATATACACGGCTTCCGTAGAAGTCACAGTTCTGCCATGAGATTTCAATGTAATATGTGCCATTATCGTCATACTTTACAGGCTCGGAGATAAGTGCCTGATTCTTACCGTCAGTGAAGCTCTTTTCCTGATCGTAATCGATACGAGTATAGATGTAGCTGATATCCTCGCCCTTTTCAACCTGTTCACCGATATTGAAATAATATCTTGCCTTGAGATTGCTCTCAAATTTCGGAGGATTTACTGTTCTGTTGTGAACAACGATCTTTATCTGGATTCCTGCTTCTGTTTCCTGACTCTTTCCTCCGGAAACGAAAAGTCCGGTTGGGAGAGGATTTCCGTCAGCGTCTACCTGATCGTAACCGATAGCGTTTTCTGACATATTGAAGTCAGGCTTGATGTAGTTCTTGTCTTCAAGCTCCTTGCCCTTTGCACCATAGAAGTGATAAAGTCCGGCAAGATCACCGCAGAAAGCAGCATTATAGTCATCGGTAACTTCGTTATAGATGAAGTCCTTTGTCTCGTCACGGTGGAAGTCGTCTGCATCAGGACCTCCTACGAGTGCTCCCCAAAGTGTGTGAACCTGTACTATCGGATCATCCATACTCTGAGTTGCAGAACAGTGTGATGAACGGTGGTGTCCCTGTGAAGCAAAGTTTGTACCATATCCTATTTCATAGGCATATCCCATGGGGTTGTCTCCGAGGATATATTCCATCTGATCCTTTGCCCATTCAGCAAAAGTCATGTCGCCTGTTTCCTTAGCGTAAACCATTGCCTGAAGTCCGGCAGCTGTGTTGTATCGTGCAGAACCGTAGTCGTTAAGCATTGCAAATCCGGCGGGAGTCTTTTTAAGCCATGCTCCATCAGCTGTGGGAAGATCAGCAATTTCTTCAGCTGTGATCTTTGTATTCCAGATAACGTCATCCTGTCCGAAATATTTGTGCTCTGTAACAGGAACATCGAATTCAGCAGCTTCTGCATCAGCAGGAGTCATTCCTGACCAGTATTCAAGATTCCAACGGAAGATATACCAGTCACGGGAGATATTTGTAACAGGTGCAAGCTTTGCAAAAACGCCGCCCCATACTGTATCCCAGCAATGAACCCAGATATTCTGCCAGCAGTTTCCTGTATCAGTGATGATACGCTTCATGTATCCTGTGTAGGGATGTGCACCCATATCACCAGTAACAGTTTCGTCAACTGCAATGATATCTTCAATGTAATCGTAATTTTCTGTACAGTAGTAAAGCCATACAGCAGCCCATGCAAGTTCATCATAGTCATAGCTTGATGTGTAGAAGCCGCCGTCATAGCCAAGGCTTGTAGCTGTGGGTGTTGAACCGGGTTCCCAGTCCTCAGAATGAATCTCTACTGCAAAGTCATAAAGAGCAAGAGCGTATTTGAGACATTCCTCTGCGTATTCCGGATCTGACTCCTTGAAGTTAAGGTAGTTGATCGCAAGTGATGCAGATGCTCCGGCACACTGATCGGATGCAGGCATTTCTGTTGTAGCAAAGTATGCAGGTCTCTTAACTGCACATGAAGATGAGGCAACTACGGTATTATCAACCTGAAGCTCAGGCGGACACCAGTAGTTATGGTCGTTGTTTCCTTCGCCTACCTGATAACAGTACGCAACAACCTTTCCGTCATCGTCAAGGAAAGTAGCCTTCATGAAGTAATCATTTATCCAGCGGAGTTCATCCTCAACGTGCTTGTCAAGTCCGAGTTCCTTATATGATTCAGGAAATTCATAATATCCCCAGCCAAGTGTTGAAGCTGAATAGCTTCCTGGAAGTCCGAATTTAACGTGGTCTCCGGCGTCATGCCATCCGCCTGTGAGATCAAGTGTTCCGTTTCCGTCGGGATCAAGATATTTCTTGTTTGCGTCGATGAATTTCTGAGACATATTTACGCCGACATAAAGACCTTCAGCAGCACTTGCACCGCCGTCGCCCTTTCCGTCGTATGCGCCCTTATCATCTTCGTCGTCATCAGATGGTTTCTCATCGTCAACGGGCTTTCCGGAATTTACCTTAGGCATAGGATCCATAGGCTGAAGTGGGATTACGCCGTCCTTTACATGGCAGTCACCTCGCCATGAATAGTAACCGTCCTCAGCGACCTCATCTCCGCACTTGTTTGCATCATAGAAACAAAGTGCAAGCTGAAGGGCTTCGGCAAAGTTGTCGTAATTGTTCGGCTGACCAGGCGTTGTTACAGCTGCATTGACAGATACAGCCGGAGAGGCAGTAAGAAGCATTGCCGCTGCGGATGCACAGGCAACAGACTTCTTGAATAAAGTTTTTTTCTTCAAAATAAGCATTCCTTTCATTTTATTTATTTTCCCCGTAAATCTGCATTATTGAATTCACAGGACTACCTGCAATGCAGGTTTTAATTGGCTGTGCCAATTTGAGTCTGACTATAAGTATTGCCTAAAATATACTTGAATCAGGAAAAAATCAGATAAGTGCGGCATATGAGTTTTATTCCACTGATGCCGTACATATCTGATCGTTTCCGCAATTTTTAAGATGCTGATATTGATTATTCTTTTTCTGCAAGTCTTTTGAATACAAGCTCATAACCGTCGTTTCCGTCCTTGAGTGAGCGGTTCACACGACTGATAGTTGCAGTACTTGCACCTGTTTCTGTAACTATACTATTATACACCTTATGCTCATCAAGAAGCTTTGCCACCTGAATACGCTGAGCAAAGGATTTGAGTTCGATGCTTGTGCAGAGATCATCAAAAAATTTATAGCAGTCATCAACGGTTTCGAGTGTAAGAATAGCTTTGAAAAGCATATCCATGCTTTCAGATCTGATTTTGTCTATCATAGTAGTACTTCCTTTCAGAGGATGCAAGCATACCTCAGATAATTTCATACTTTACATTTTAACACATTATTATGCAAAAGTAAAGAGCAAAATCAATAATATATTTTGTTAATTTAAATTTTCTTTCCCACTCTTCATATATAATAGCATATTGTGAACAATTTGTAAAGAGGATTTTCAAAATTCAGCAATATTTAATCAGCCATAAAGCAATATTTAGTCTATTCCGGATTATTCTTGACTTTTTTACGAAAAAAGGATAAAATAATATTCTTGGAGCAATATTGAAAGGAATGATTCTATGCCCGATTTCAGACGTCTTGAAAAACACATACTTGACAACATTCTTGAAGCTCAGGTCAAGCTCGGATATGAGGGAAGATCCATGAGCCTGAATTATACTGAAACTTCACTGAAACATCTCCTCGGAGAAACTCCTTCCGGAGAGGATATAAAGCAGATTCTTTCTGATTTTGCTGTATATGCAGCTCACCGATTCGGAAAGCTTTCAATTACGGATATAAAAAACGGCTTCTGCATTACTGTTCCGCCGGAAGGAACGTCATACGTCCACACTCTTAACGACGGAAACGGCTTTATCTCCGCTCTCGTTGAGGCAGTCCGTCAGCATTGTTCTCTTGATGAGATTCTTGCTGTTTTCCGCAGATTTTCTGATTCTGTATCCGTAACCGAAACCGACAATGATGAATTTCAATATCTCGTTTATTTCACGAACGGCATTCCAGATGATTACCTCTACTGTCTGACTGTTGACGAGGAAATCGACGGAAGTATCCATGTAACTTACCACAGGTTCATCAAAGAGGATTACGAAGATTTTAATTTCTGATAAAAAAGCGTGTACACGATTTTTTTCGTGAACACGCTCATTTTTCATATCACAATATGTACAGGCATACCATTCTTCATTACAGGATAAACTTCACCCTGAATCAGCGGCATGAAGTAATCATACGCCGCCGGAAGTACATCGTTGCCCTCGTCGTTAATCCATTCTGACGGGAAAAGCTTCTCGGAATTTGCAGCAGCAGCGGCATCTGTTGTGCCGATGCTATAATTATACGGCTTGTCCGTCTCTCGGATGAATGTCATCATACAACCGCTGTTTCCTGCAAGGGCTGCTCCAACAGCTGCTTCGCCTATTGCAGCAGAAGAGTCGATATCCTCCGCAGACGCAATATGTGAACTGCATCTCTGCATAACGTTAAGCTCGATTGATCTTACCTTACATCCGATTTTCTCAGAAACAAGCTTTTCGAGGAATTTTCCTATTCCCGCCAGATACGAATGACCAAAAACATCCTTCTGTCCTGACTGATATTCCTCAGCGGCAAACTTTCCGTCTGCTGTCTTGACTCCTTCAGAAACAACAGCAATTACTGCCTTATGTTCTTTCATTTTTTCCTTTACATCAGATATAAATTTCTCACTGCTGAAAACAGCTTCCGGCAAATATATGAGCTGCGGTGCCTGTTCACCGTTTACTCTGATACAAGCCGCAGATGCAGCAAGCCACCCCGCATGACGTCCCATAGCCTCAATAATCGTAACGGAAGGCATACTGTATACATTACTGTCTCTTGCGATTTCCTGAACAGTAGTGCATACATACTTTGCAGCAGATCCAAAACCGGGACAGTGATCTGTTACACAAAGATCATTGTCAATTGTCTTCGGAATTCCTATTATCCTGATATCATCAATAAACTTTTCACGCAAATACGATGAATATTTTGCAACTGTATCCATTGAATCGTTTCCACCTATGTAGAAGAAACAGCCTATTCCGGCGTTACGTAGCGACTCCGTTATCTTCTCGTATATAACATTGTCCTCCTCATAATCAGGAAGCTTTTTACGGCATGATCCAAGTACGGCAGAAGGAGTTCTCAGCAAAAGCTGATACTTTTCATCATCACTGATGATCTGAGAAAGATCTACAAGACGATTATTGAGGATTCCCTCGATTCCGTTCATGACACCATATATTTTGTCAATTTCTCCGGATTTCTGACCAGCACGCAATACTCCCGCAAGAGAAGCGTTTATTGCACAGGTCGGTCCGCCTGACTGAGCAATTGCTATGTTCATAAAAACACCCCGCATAACATTATAGTATATTAATTATATCACACCGTGCGACAAATTTCAACCATTCAACGCAAAATTCATCATATAAGTCCGAAATGCTTAAGTGCATTTGCAATCCCGTTATCATCAATAGCTGTTGTAATGTACGAAACATAGGGATAAACCTGTTCTGCTCCACCCATTGCAATACTATTCGGTACTGCCTGAAACATCGGAAGATCATTCATGCTGTCACCGATAACATAGGCGTTTTCAAGCGGAATTCCAAGCTTGTCAAGTATGCAACTGATTCCAGTTGCTTTTGAAAATCCCAGCGGAACATTTTCGTATAATCCGCCGCCTCTGTCAATAATATCGAAATATTTTCCGACAACTGAACGATATTTTTCGACATCTGTTTTCTCATCCATCCACACAACAAATTTATCAAAGATAAAATCATCATCACCAACACGTCCGCTGATATCAATATCCGGCTCAACAAACACTTCAAGAAAATCCTTCAGAATTTCACTGGAAAAAGTTTCTTCATCAAAAAAATATCCGTCTCTGTCCTCGTATACCGGAGTAACTCTGCATTCTCTCATAAGAGCTGCAATTTCACGGCAGAAGCTCTGTTCAAGGCGGTTTTCATATATCACTTTGCCACCGTACTCGATATATGTTCCGCAGCCACAGACATACCCGTCAAAGCCAAGCTCCTTGATTTTTTTACTTATGTTGAAAGCTGTTCTTCCGGTATTAATAAACGTAAGATTTCCTTTTTTTCTTGTTTCAGCAATAGCCGCCCTCGCACTTTCCGGAATAGTTCCGGTTGCATCCTCTGTAACGAGGGTTCCGTCAATATCAAAAAATACTACTGACGGCTTATTTATCATCTCACTCATCTTCCCACTGCCTTCCGAAGCTCATTAAAAAGCTCAGTATCGTCTCTGTTTACTTTTATATTCGTTTTTGCTGATGTTCCATCAGTAAACTGTACGTTTACCTCAATTATACTTCCTTCAGTAACCTTGCCTGAAACCGCTTCGACAAATTGAATTGCTTTCGGATGATTATCTCTGAAAACTCCGAAGCAGCGTTTAAGATTCAGCAATGACGCCGGATTTATCATATTCATCCCCTCTTTTCTTTAGTCTTTTTTATTACAAGCTGAGCACATACTCCTGTAAATGCTCCTGCAATACAGCCTGCAATTATCAATAACGGATAATACGCAAAAACTGCAAAAGATTTCATTACCACTGCCGCAGCAGCAATCTGTCCGGTATTGTGTAAAATCGCACCGATAATACTGCACAGCCACATCCAGCACAGCGGAATTATCCGGTGCAGAAGAAGCATTCCGGCAAGGCAGAAGGCGGCTCCTGACAGACTATAAATAAGTGCTGAAAATGTAGACGCAAACAATGTGCCAAGTATAACTCTCGCCAACACCAGAAGAAAAGCTTCAGCGGCTTTATATTTATAAACGGCATATACCGTGATTATATTTGCAAGTCCGAGCTTTACTCCCGGAACCGGAATTATATCCGGAAATCTCAGTTCTACCACAAAAATAATCAGTGCAAGTCCTGTAAGAAGTGAAAGCTCAGTCAGTCGTTTTGTTTTCATTTCGTTCTCCCTGTTCGCTGAAACGTATCACAAGTCGGTGCGGCAGACAGATTATCGGAAAATGCTCATTTTTCAGCTCCCCGCTTTTTATGCACGTTTTATCGGGACAATCGGCGTCAGATACGAAAATCCTCGAATTTTCAATAGTTATATCATTCCACCCGCCGTCCGGATACTCGATCCGGAATGTACGGTCTTTCTCTTGCCTGATATCTATCCGGTAAAGTATCTTATTATCCTGAACTATCTCAACATACTGCGGAGCTTCCACTTTTTTCGGTTCAATCATAATCGCTGTCATAACAGCAGAAATAACCAGAATAGTAAGAACTGCAACAAGGCATATTTTTATGCCCTTAGTCACTGTCGATCACCTCCGCAGACATTTCAGTGAGATTTTCAAAACTGTTTTCTATACCAGATGTATATATAATTTCATGCAAATCCGTTACAAGAATCATATCAAAATCCTGATTTTTACGCCAGAATTCTACTGCCTTATCTTTACCCATAACAAAAAGTGCAGTCGATAAGGCATCGCAGTAAAGTCCGCTTTCTCCGATAACAGTTACCGAAACAAGTCCGCTATCAGCCGGAAATCCATCTGATGGATCAAGTATATGCCAGTATCTCTGACCGTCATCACCTTCAAAATATCGCTCGTAATTTCCGGATGTTACCACAGAAATCTCTCCTGTTTCAAGCACACACAAATCATTTGATGTATCAAACGGATCACGGACTGCTATCTTCCACAATGAACCGTCAGGCTTTTTTCCAAGCGTTCTGATGTTTCCGCCAAGATTTATAACTGCTGATTTTACACCGTTTTCACGCAGATCATCAGCTATTTCATCCGAAGTATATCCCTTTGCAATCGCTCCGAAATCAAGCTGAAAACCCTCGGGAACCGTTACGCTCTGCCCGTCAACTGAAACTTCTGAATAATCCACATATTCAAGAAGTCCGGCAATCTCCGAAGAAGCCGGAACCCTGAATTCATCGGCAGTAAATCCCCATGCACTCAGCACCGGATACAGCGTAATATCAAGTGCACCATCAGTTTTTTCGCACATTTTTACTGCTTCACCAAGGATTTCTGCTGTCTCCGGAAAGATTTCAACGGTGCTGCCATGAGAATTGTTGATTTTATAAATATCGCTTTCATCAATTGTGACCGAAAAAATGGATTCGAGGTATTTTATCTTCTCCTCAGCTGATTTCAGTGCTTCATCGACGTTGTCACCATAAGCACGAATCGTCATGAATGTGTCCATTGCAAAGACGTTCCTGTCGGAATAAGTCTCCTCAGCTGGCGGTATATTACGCTTTCCGCAGCCCGTTAATGACGCAGCACAAACAGCACAGATCAGTATTTTCTTAAAAATCATATTTATTATTTAAAAGCAAGTGCCGACAAAAAAGCCGGCACTTATATATTTTTACTTTTTGATAAGAGACTTTCCTGTCATCTCAGCTGGCTGAGGAAGCTCAAGGATCTCAAGCATTGTAGGTGCAAGGTCTGCAAGTACGCCGCCGTCGCAAAGCTCGCCGTCAATTCCGACTGCAATGAGCGGAACAGGATTTGTTGTATGTGCTGTGAAAGGACTTCCGTCCGGCTCGTACATCTTGTCAGCGTTTCCGTGGTCAGCAGTGATAAGAGCAGCACCGCCCTTTGCAAGAATAGCGTCAACCATGCGTCCTACGCACTCGTCAACAGCCTCAACTGCCTTTACAGCTGCATCGAAAATACCTGTATGTCCAACCATGTCGCAGTTTGCATAGTTGAGAATGATAACATCATACTTATCTGCTTCGATAGCCTCAACAACAGCATCGCAAACCTCGTATGCACTCATTTCGGGCTTCATATCGAATGTAGCAACGTCAGGTGACTTGATGAGGATTCTGTCCTCGCCCTCAAACTGCATTTCCTCGCCGCCGTTGAAGAAGAATGTAACATGAGCATACTTCTGTGTTTCAGCAATACGAAGCTGTGTTTTGCCGGATTTACTGAGATATTCACCAAGAGTCATTGTGAGCTGTTCCGGAGGATATGCAACAGTAACATTAGGCATTGCAGCATCGTACTGAGCCATACATACAAACTGAACAGGGAAGAATCCGTTGTTTCTTGTGAAGCCGGCAAAATCAGGATCTACAAAAGCTCTTGTTATCTGTCTTGCACGGTCAGGACGGAAGTTGAAGAAAATCACGCTGTCGTCAGCCTTGATAGTATCGCCGCCCTCAATTACTGTTGGAAGCATGAATTCGTCCGTAACTTCGTTTGCATAAGAGTTTTTGATTGCCTGTACAGGATCAGCTTCCTTAACGCCTTCGCCGTAAACAAGTGCAGAATATGCCTTTTCAACACGATCCCATGCGTTGTCTCTGTCCATTGCATAGAAACGTCCGCTGATTGTTGCGATCTTTCCAAGACCGATCTTGTTGAGTTCTGCAACTGTTTCTGCCATATAATCAGCAGCAGATGACGGAGGAACATCACGTCCGTCAAGGAAGGCATGGATGTAAACCTTGTCAAGTCCGTTCTTCTTAGCCATTTCTACGATACCGTAAAGGTGTTCCATGTGGCTGTGAACTCCGCCGGGAGAAAGAAGTCCCATGAGGTGAAGTGAGCTGTTCTTTTCCTTGCAGCTGTTCATTGCGTCAAGGATAGCTTTATTATTGAAGAATGTACCGTCCTTGATATCCTTGGAAATCTTGACGAGCATCTGATATACGATACGTCCTGCACCGATATTGGTGTGACCTACCTCTGAGTTGCCCATCTGTCCGTCAGGGAGACCTACATCAAGTCCGCTTGCGCCGATAAGTGTATTCGGTCCCTGCATATATTTGTCAATATTGGGTGTCTTTGCGGCTGTGATTGCGTTGCCGTAATCCTCGGCATTGTAGCCGAAACCGTCCATAATTATAAGTGCAACAGGTTTTTTTGACATAATACAAACCCTTTCATAGAAAATTCAATAGTATGGGCGGATATTCTCCGCCCGCTTATTATATTAATAATCAGCCCTCAACAGCAGCCTGAACGATTGTGTTGAAGTCAGCAGCCTTCAGTGAAGCTCCGCCGATAAGACCGCCGTCGATGTTGGGCTTAGCAAGAAGCTCAGCAGCGTTTGCAGCATTCATAGAACCGCCGTACTGGATTGTTACAGCGTCAGCAGTTGCCTGATCGTAGAGCTTTGCAAGCTGTGCACGGATGAATCCGCAAACTTCCTCAGCCTGATCAGGAGTAGCTGTGAGACCTGTTCCGATAGCCCATACAGGCTCGTAAGCGATAACAACATTCTTAACCTGTTCAGCAGTTACGCTCCAGAGATCAAGCTTTATCTGACGTGCGATAACTTCCTCTGTGATATTGCACTCACGCTCCCACTTGAGCTCGCCAACACATACGATAGGCTTAAGACCTGCATTGAGAGCCGCAAGAGTTCTCTTGTTTACTGTCTCGTCTGTCTCGCCGAAGTACTGTCTTCTCTCAGAGTGACCGATAACAACGTATTCAACGCCAAGCTCAACGAGCATATCAGCAGAAATTTCTCCTGTGAAAGCACCGCTCTTCTCGAAGTGAACGTTCTCAGCACCGATCTTTACGTTTGAACCAGCTGTTGTGTTGATAGCTGTTTCGAGGTTTGTGAAAGGTACGCAAGCGATAACTTCAACGTTGCCCTCAGCGTTTGCTACGAGAGGCTTGATAGCTTCGAGAAGCTCCTTAGCCTCAGGTCTTGTCTTGTTCATTTTCCAGTTTCCGGCAATAATAGCCTTTCTTGTTGACTTGTTCATATTAATTTACTCCTTATAATTATTAGCTTATAAATTACAGAAGCACTGCAATTTCGCATAATATCATAAATCCGGCAGCAAACATCATTCCTATTGCTGCTTCGGTCATTAATGCAGGCTTCAGCTTGAAAATTTTTGTAATTGCGGGATTATTCTTACGGCAGTAAATTCCGGTGCCAATGTCTCCGGAACTGTAAGCTGTCGTTTTGAGTTCGTAGGATTTCCCGTCATAAACATATTTAAGTTTACTGTATTTTGCAGTGTGCTCTGTCGGAACAGATGAATATCTTTTTCCTGATATATGATAATGCATATCCTGTATCGGATCATCTTTGTATTCACCGGCTAATAAGATATCCTTTTCACTTACGGTTTCTACACTGATCTTTGCCCAGAATAATCCGCATGGCGGAAGATTCAGGCTCTTTTTCATCAGGCTTCTGACAGCAAGCCATAGCATATACAGAATAATTACATTATACAGCAGAACTATAATGAATAGCATCTGTATTTTCACCCCATTTTTTTTACAAATTCATCAAACGGACTTTGTACAGCATCCCTATACTTTTTTCAATTATTCACATTCGCATTCGCATTCACAGTCGCAGTCGCAGTCACATTCGGAATCCTTTGTGCAAGTGTTTCCGTTATGACTTCCAAGTGAAACATTGAAGCCGTTCAGAGAAATTCCTCCCCTTACCGGAGAAAGAAGCATTCCGGCTACAATACCAGCAAGAAAACTGATAATTGCAATAAGTACTGCCACAACTATGTTCTGCTGTGTTTTTTCCATATTATCGTTCATGTTATCCTCCTATTTCACGGCATCTTCAAGAAGATTAACTGTATTCTCCTTCTGCCATTTCATCTGATAGCCGTTATAATTTTCAATCTGATTCTTCAAAGAAGCATACACATCCTGCCACTGTGAATTACTGAGATTTTTCAGCACTCTTACATACGATATTCCAGACATAACCGGAAAAGCTGGTTCATACTTCTGAGACCATTTTCTTATATAGGAGATATACTGCATTGCTCCATGTTCGTCACCTTTAATAGACAGAACGTCAGCTGCAACATCATAAAACGAGCCTGCCATTCTCTCCCTCGCCGGAGAACCAAAATAAATATCGAAGAATTTTTTATTCTTGCAAAATATTTCAAATGCTTCATCCGCACGTCCGGTTCTCAGATAAAGATTAATTCTTTCAAAATGCCCTGTACCTTTTATGTCATCATCGGAAAGTGCCGAAATCTTGACACTGTCAAGCATTTTCTCAGCTTCTTCATAACGCTTTACGCTGATTAGCTGGTCAGCAATAAGCAGTCTGTCATACGGCTTTGGATTCTTGTGAGCAGCAATATATGCGTCAACATACTCACTGCATGGTCCCTTTTCAATGTAAATTGCCTGCATTTCCTCAGTAACGCCAGCCATTTTATTAAGCATTTTTTTAATTATCCCCATTTATTTCCTCCTGAATTTATCAGTAATAAATTCCTATTAACAGAGTTTATTCCTTACATCAAAATATAATAGTATCCCAAGCAGGAGCATTATTGCTAATACCCCAAGCGCTATGCCGATAAAAACATGATATATTATCTGCCAAGGCGTAAGCTTTGTGGTATTTTTATCTTTTCTGATTACTGCCGCAATGGTAATAATGACGTCTTTAAGAAATAAGTATGAAATAAAGCCTGCAAACAGCATCAAGAAGAACATAACCAATACACCAAAATAATCTGACATAGGTGATTTCCTCTTTGATTCCGTTATTTAATCATATGTCAATTATCACAACAAGGGCGAATATTACTATCCGAATTTAGTTAGAGTACTTACCATTCAATATGCGGCGTTAATATTAATAAAAAAGCTATAACCACCACAGAAGCAACCATGCTCATAATTTTATACATACAACGCCTCTTATGATAATCGAAATCGTACAATATGTATTTTTTCGGAGAAGAAGCTCTATATAAAATACACGGATTTCCCTTTATATAACCGAAAATCTTCATATTATAAGTACGGTCATCAACTATATATTGAAGATATGTAAATAATCCGTCATCAACAGAATTCGTATATTCTCCCTTTACCATTATGTATTTGCTATTATCCAAATTAAAATCCTTAACGATTTTATATTCTTTCCGTGCCGTAAAACACTGAATAGCTGCTGCAATAAACCATACAAAGCATGCAGGATAAATAAAAAAGAAGAAAAAATACATTGCAGCTGCCGTAAAAAAAATATCTTCTATAAAACGTTTGGGACCTGAATCATATAAATACATATCGATTCCTCATGTATCACAACAAGGGCGAATATTACTATCCGCCCTATTGTCTGTATAATTACTTTTCAGCGATAGCTGCAACGCCGGGAAGAACCTTACCCTCAAGGTATTCGAGAGAAGCACCGCCGCCTGTGGAGATGTGGCTCATCTTGTCAGCAAAACCGAGCTGCATAACTGCTGCTGCAGAGTCGCCGCCGCCGATAATTGTTGTAGCGTCTGTCTCAGCAAGAGCCTTAGCTACTGCGATTGTTCCCTTAGCAAGTGTGGGATTCTCAAATACGCCCATAGGTCCGTTCCATACAACTGTCTTAGCTGTCTTTACTGCCTCAGCAAAGAGTTCCTGTGTCTTTGTACCGATGTCAAGTCCCATCTTGTCAGCAGGAATTTCATTAGAGTCAACAACCTCTACTTCGATTTCAGCGTCGATAGGATTCGGGAACTCACCTGCAATTGTTGTATCAACAGGGAGAAGAATCTTCGTACCGAGTGACTCAGCCTTAGCGAGCAT
>JAFXCR010000008.1 GCA_017516465.1 Ruminococcus sp. | reverse complement strand
GAAACTGCTGAATTTTGAGAGCGTCCTTATTAGTAAGACCGCTGCCAGGATTATCAACATCTCCGTTTATCTTTGCCTGTTCTGTAAGCGGATAATTATCGGGATTTCCGAGGTGCTGGAGGATAAGAACAGCATCGTTAAGAAGAACCTGATTGTCTTCGTTTACATCACCGGGAGTGCCTACCGGTACAGGAGTGCTTCCAGCCTCATCCTGAAGGAATGAAACTACCCAAGCAAGTGAAGCATTCCACTGGAGTGAAGCTTCATTTACAGACCATGCTTCGATGGAGTCGATATAGCATCTCTGGGAAACATTGTCGGCGTTTCCGAATACAAATCCTCTTAACTGCATAGCATAATCTGAAATTTCTGTGCTTGGACCACCCACAAGAATACCGTCGGGAGCCAATGGATAATTGCTGTCAAGCTCGTTAATCCAGTATGTATGATGAGGATTTTTAGCACTGTATGAGCCATATCCTGTGATATATGAGAATGAAAGCGGATTGTTTCCGAGGATATAGTCCATAGCCTGTACAACGCCGTTTATATACTTTCTGTCATAAGTGATATCATAAGCATAAGCCATAACGATTGCGTTTGTAGTGCTCATTCCGTTGGAGCCATAACGATAACCTGTTGAGTAGTCATATACATCAAGATTGGTGGTTGGATCATAATATCCGGGACCGTCATACTTATAGGGAATACCATAACCCTGTTCATCTTCACAATTGAGATAATCATCAGCAGCTTCAAGTATGGAGTTATTTATTTGTTTTACCTCATCCTCGGAGAGAAGCTCAGGGTGAAGTGCAAGTGAAAGAGAACCAGCAGAAGCTGACATAGTCCAGTTAAATGAAGTGAATTCGCCATCTATGCTTTCACCGCTTACAAGCCTTGCAAAAACAGTATAAGCATAGGGGGTTTTTGAAAGTTCTTTTTTGTAATAAGAAGCGAGTGATGTTTCATTCATTTCAGAAGCAGATACAAAGATTTCGCAAGCTGCCCAGTATGCGTCATCCAGAACATTGTCATCGTGGTATGCTGCACCGACTCTTGCTTGGTATTCCGGTGCATAGAAGGATGTCTCATTGATTTCTTCCTTACTGCAATCTATACAATAATCAGGATGCCCTGTCATGGTATGATCATAATCATACCAGTGAGTCATATAAGCATTATATGCTTCAACAGCAGATTCGAGATAAGTTTCAGCCTTTTTAGTATCATATGGAGCCCAGAGTCTTGCAGCCTGAGCAGCAGCAGCAGCGTAATTGAGCGTTGCGGCAAACGTCGGAGGCTTGATGATTCGTGAATCAGGCATATAGCTGATGTAATCCCATGAAGTCTTTGCAAGTTCAGTATATTTATAATCCTGAAGCTTGTGATAGTAAAGACCTTCATACTCGCCCCATGTAGGATCATCCTTGGTAACCTTCATTTTAGCCATCCAGTCAAGCTCATACGCAGCTTCTTCGAGGATATCCGGAATTTTATTTCCTGTTTCAGGAACTACAACTGTACCCGAACCGTCATCAAATTTTCCTTCATATCCACCGTTGAGAATAGCTCTTTCGTACATATTCTGGAGAGTCCATACTGTCATACCGCCGTTTATAAGCGATTTTGTATAATCGCCGGCATCATACCAGCCGCCGTTTGCTTCAATTTTTGATGAAGCATACGTTTCAGAAGCTTCCTCGTCTGTTATATATTCATCGTACCAGATCTTCTGAACATAAGCGGTATCATTTTGGTGAACTGCCTTGTGGGCAAGCTTTGAAGCATCACCGGATGTGATGTATTTTTCTTCAATCGACATACCGGAACGGCTCTGATAGAAGTAATTCAGGGCGTCAGTAAGCAGATTGTGTGAGTTCTGTGAATAGATATCGTCAGCAATGCGGAATGTGAAGGAACGCCAGTTTTCATCCTTTATACGGAGATAGTATTCACCGGTGCCTGTATAATCACTGAAATCAAGCTTGCATACGTTATCTCCGGAATCCATATCCTTAAATACCTTGCCTGAAAGATTTTCATAAACTACCTTGCCTGATTTAGCGTCAACAAGCTCAAATTCATAGTAACTCTGAGTAAGCTCAATTGTTGAAGCATTGTAGAGCATATCGCCGGAGTTGTCGCCGAGGGTTGCAACTTTTGCATAGTTCGGGAAGTATCCGAGCTGATTTACGGAGATATAATTTACTATTTCGCCGTCTGAGATAAGATCGGGATTAGTTTTAGCGGCATAGTCACGGCTTGTATAGCCATAAGACGGATCGCCTGTATATCCGCAGGGAGAATCGGTGGAATCTTCGGGACAACTCTCGCAGATAATCGACATATTATCGAAATACAGTTCGTCGCCATCCTGAGCGTTTCCGCCATAGCCCATGTAGTCCATGGCATACTCGAAAACCCATTCAGCATCTTCAATGTCCTCTGTAGGGGTGAAGACACCTTCAAAGGTCTTATACTCTGTAGTCAGCTTGGTGGGTGCTCCCCACTGACCGCCCATGTCCGGACCCATCTGCATGATGTCATCATTGAGAACAAAATACCATTTGTCGCCGGAAGTATTCCAGATCTGACTGCTGAGCACCATGCCGTCTCTGGAAGCCTTGGCATCAAAGCTTACCTTATATGTATGACCAGCCTTGAAGCTGAGTTTATTGTGCTTGAACTGGAGATCTGAAATTATTTGATTAATGCCTATCGAGGTTATGATGTAAATGATGAATTCACCTTCATCAATGCGGAATTCCTGTCTTGCAGGGCTTACCTGCTCAAGACGCCATGGAACAGAATTGTAGTCAAATCGGGTATCTACGATAGGAAGCCCATATTTAACCTGAGGATCTTCAACTACTGTCAGATCTTCTGTGGTATCTTTGGTATAACCGCATCCGGGAACAACAGTGTATTCAGGACAGGTTTCGCAGACGATAGACATATCATCGAACCATATCACGTCACCATCCTCGGTGAGTGCACCGTACTTTGAGTCGTATGCATAGTCAAAATACCATTGAGCATTTGTGATATCTTCCGTAGCAGTAAAGGTACCTTTAAAGGTCTGATATTCCGTAGAAAGGTAGGCTCCTGAGCCCGTAGCCATTTCCGTTGACGGCTCCACCAATTCATACTGGTTGAGAACAAGGAACGATTTTTCAAAATTGCCATCATGGATAAAACCGCGAATGCACACGTCCGTTCTGTCTGATTTAGCCTTGAAGCTTACAGTATAGGTGTGACCTTTTTTGAAGTTGAGATTATTATGATATAACATTAGATCCCAGGTTTTTCGGCTGATTCCTTCTGATTCATGGATTTCAACACGGTATGCGTTATCTCTGAGCGAAGCATACTGGTTTGCAGGTGCTGATTCCCATGCTACCCATCCGCAGTCTTCTAAACTTTCGAATGTATAGTTGAAAAACACATTTTCAGCACTTACATTCAGTGGTGTAAGGTTTGTTGCTGTCGGTGCTATCATTGCAGCAGCCGTAAGGCATGCAGCGATAGACTTTAGTATTTTTTTGTACATAAATTTCCCCTCCATGAAATAATGTTACACTCGTTACCATAGAGTATCTATATATATTATAACATATATTAATCTGTATGTAAATAGATTTTGGTAAAGTTGCTGTTATATTTATAAAAATTAAGAATTTTGTGTTATTCGACAGAATCGGCAAAATGACCTTTATACAGCTAAATTTTAATATTTTTTTATAAGAAGCTCCAAAAGTGCGTCACAGTCCTTTACTTTATGGCGATGTTATGTTATCATTGTAAAGTAATGATTATATTCCATAAGGAGAAATTTGTTATGAAAAAATCTGTATTTACACGTTTTCTTGCAGCAACTGCTGCACTTTCAATGCTTGCTGTTTCAGCCGGATGCGGCGGAAAGGAAAGCTCATCAGAATCAGGTTCTTCTTCAAAGGAGGACAACTCCCTTCAGGAGGTTATCGACAGCGGCAAGTTCGTACTCGGTCTTGATGCGACTTTCAAGCCCATGGGTTACACAGACGAAAATGATGAGATCGTAGGCTTTGATATTGACGTTGCTGAGGAAGTATGCGAAAGAATGGGCGTTGATCTTGTAAAGCAGCCTATCAACTGGGATACTAAGGAAGAAGATCTTGACGCAGGAAGAATCGACTGCATCTGGAACGGTATGTCTGTTAATCCCTCAAGAGCAGAAGCAATGAATCTTTCTGATCCGTACATGAAGAATTCTATGGTATTTGTTGTTCCCGCTGACAGCAAGGCAGAATCAATGAGCGATCTCGCTGACGCAGTTATCGGCGTACAGAACGGCTCAACTGCCCAGACTATCCTTGAAGGAAGCGAAATAGGCGGCAGCTGTTCAATACAGGCAATGGCTACAAATATTGAGGCTCTCCAGCAGATGGAATTCGGCTTCGTAGACGCTGTATTCCTTGATTCAATTGTTGCTGAGTACGAGATTACTTCAAGCGACAAGGATTATGTTATCCTTCCTGACGGTCTTGAAGAAGAAGAATATGCTATCGGTTTCCGCAAGAACGACCAGAAGCTCAGAGACGAGGTACAGAAGATTCTCAGCGAAATGAAGGCTGATGGTACTCTCGGTGAGATTTCCACAGAGTGGTTCGGAAGCGATATCACAACAGTAAAGTAATAACACGTTTAAAAAGCTCAAAGGCTTATGCTGTTTGAGCTTTTTATGCACTCAATATTTATATCAGGAGAACCTATATGACAGGCGAAGAAATACTTAAAGTTGTCGAAATACTCTCAGATTATATCGTGCCTACACTGAGGATATTCGGATTTACTCTGCTATATGCCGTACCACTCGGAATGATCGTTGCACTGCTTAAGATGTGTAAGTTCAAGCCGATTTCGTGGCTTACCAATCTTTATATCCTCATTATGAGAGGAACACCACTGATGCTTCAGATTATTGTGGCATTCTATGCGATTCCGATGCTCAGATTGCAGGAGGGTCTGCCATCATTTTTGCAAAATTTTTTTATGGACATCAACATAAAAGATGAGAATTATATGTTCAATGCGATTCTTGTTGCTTTTGTACTGAACTATGCTGCGTACTTTGCCGAGATATTCAGAGGCGGTATCGAATCAATTCCAAAGGGACAGTATGAAGCGGCAGCGGCTCTGAGCTTGACAAAGACGCAGACATTTTTCAGAATTATTCTGCCGCAGGTTATCAAAAGAGTAGTGCCTGCAAGCTCCAATGAAGTCATCACGCTTATTAAAGATACATCTCTCGCCAACGTTGTTGCTTACGCTGAAATTACTCTCAAAGCCAAGCAGCAGATGCAGGTTTACAGTTCGCTTATGCCCTTGTTTATAGCAGGAGCCTTCTATTTCGTACTGGCTATGATTATGACTATCATTACCTCGGTCATCGAAAAAAAGCTTGATTACTACAAATAAGGAGGAACTATATTATGGCTATGCTTGAAGTAAAAAATCTTTCCAAGAGCTTCGGACAGCTCAAGGTTCTGAAGGATATTTCCTTCAACGTTGAAAAGGGCGAGGTCGTGGCTGTTATAGGTCCCTCCGGAAGCGGAAAATCCACCCTTCTCCGCTGCATCAATCAGCTTGAAAAGGCAAGCGGCGGCGAAATCAGAATATGCGGTATGGATATGCTTGTCAAGAACAATAAGGGCAAGACGGTCTATGCTGACTCGAAAACGCTCCGAGATATAAGGCTTAAAATCGGTCTTGTATTCCAGAATTTCAATTTGTTTCCGCATTTCAGCGTTCTCAGAAATATAACTGAGGCTCCGGTGAGAGTTCTTAAACAGGGTAAGGCAGATGTAGAGAAAACGGCTATGCGGCTTCTGAAAAAAATGGGACTTGCCGATAAAGCGAAGTCCTATCCCTGTGAGCTTTCCGGTGGACAGCAGCAGAGAGTTTCGATTGCAAGAGCACTTGCACTTAATCCGGAAATGCTGTTTTTCGATGAGCCGACTTCTGCTCTTGACCCCGAACTGACAGGGGAGATACTCAAAGTAATCAGGGAACTTGCTGCTGATGGTATGACAATGGTTATTGTTACTCATGAAATGGCTTTTGCCCGTGATGTTGCAGACCACGTTATCTTCATGGAGGGCGGCATTATCGTCGAAGAAGGAACTCCTGAACAGCTCTTTGGAAATACCGCAAATGAACGTACAAAGCAGTTCCTTCAAAGATATAACGAGGGATGATTGAGTTTAAATAATAAAAAAAGGCTGATGTATCATATGATGCATCAGCCTGTATTTATATATGGGATTAATAGTCTTTTCTGCGACCGCAATTTTTACAAGTAACATGAAGTAAGGAAATTAATTTGAAATTTCCGCCGCAGTATGTACATTTTCCACGAGAAATACGATTTTCCCGTAATGTGAAATATGCAGGAAAAGAATCTTTGTATTCATTGATTCTACTAAATTGAACACTAAAAAGGTTAGGGTAATTTTCAAAAGCATTTGTATCTAATTTGCATACAGAATCTGGAATTGTAACAGACTTTAATGTTGTGCATCCGGAAAATGCCCAATATCCTATTTCTTTAACACTGTTTGGAATAATAATAGAAGTAAGACTTGTACATCCTGAAAAAGTATTATATCTTATTTCCTGAATACTGTTTGTAATAGAAACAGAAGTCAGATTTGTACACCCTGAAAAAGCATATTCGCCTATTTCCTGAACGCTATCTGGAATTTCAACAGCAATCAGACCACTACAATCTTTAAATGAACCTCTTATGTGTGTAACTGTATTAGGATCTGGATCTCTCATCATAAATCTGTCGGTATGTTAAGATTTATATAAGATGTTCCTTCTTTCTGTATCAATAATAACATTGTACAGCAATTACTGTACGATACATAATATTCCGAAGGAGACAGGGGGGACTTTAAGTATAAAAAGAAAAAATCCCCGAATGCGAAGAACGCAGTCAGGGATGGATTTGTAATAGCCTTAGGAGGCATATTTTATATAATCAGATAATAATCAGAAGAGGTCGAATTCGCCGAGAACATCGCCGTTGATAACATAATATACCTTGTTGATTTCAGGTCTTACATAAACATCAACCTTCTTCACAGTTTTAACGCCAGCAGCAGCGATAGACTTATTTACGAGATCTTCAGCAGTAGCTTCAGAACCGTTAGCCTGAATAACTACCTTGCTTTCAACAGCAGCCTTCTTAGCAGCGGGCTTCTTAGCGGCAGTTTTTTTAGCAGCAGGCTTCTTTTCTTCTGCGGGAGCAGCTTCAACAACAGTTTCAGCAACGATTTCCTTTTCAACAGATGTTTCAGCCTTAGCGGTAGTTTTCTTTGATCTTGGCATAGTAAATTCCTCCTTAAATTACTTGTTTACAGCGTTCTTGAGAGCCTGACCAGCCTTGAATGCAGGAGCCTTTGAAGCGGGAGCAATCATCATCTTTTTTGTCTGGGGATTGAGAACCTTCTTTTCCTTGCGGTCACGAACCTCAAATGTTCCGAAGCCAACAATGGAAACCTTTTCGCCGCTTACAAGAGCGTCTGTAATTGCACTTACAACAGCATTTACAGCAGCTTCAGCATTTTTCTTTGTGAATTCTGTTTTTTCAGCAACAGCGCTGATAAGTTCGGTCTTTGTCATTTTTTTGTCCTCCGTTTATTTAATTTACTATTGAATTATATACCCTTTGAAACAATTTGTCAAGAATCTGGGAAAAAATTGACAAAATGACCTTTATTCGGCTATTTTACGCATAAATTTTATTCATAAAAACGATAAAAAACTCATAGCTCAGGTATTTTTTAGAGAATGTAATTTTAAAAGGCAGAGAAACTTATTATTCAGCGATAAGCTCACCGTTTTCATTCAGATCAATAGTAATGATATCGCCGGAAGAAAGATCATCTGAAATAAGCTTTTTTGCAGCAAGTGTTTCAATTCTGCTCTGAATAAATCTTCTCAAAGGACGAGCTCCGAAATTCGGATCATATCCGCATTCTATGATATAATTCTTGGCTTTTTCTGTTACATTTATACATATGTGTTTATTTTCCAGACGTTTCTGAAGATCAGCAAGCATAAGATCAATAATATTCATGATATTGTTCTTTGTCAGCGGCTTGTAGAAGATAATTTCATCAAGGCGGTTAAGAAATTCTGGTCTGAACTGTGTTTTGAGGAGAGCGTCTACCTTTGAACGTGCCTCGTCAGTTATTTCGCCGCTGCTGTCGATTCCATCAAGAATAAAGGATGAACCAAGATTAGAGGTGAGGATTATCACTGTATTTTTGAAGTCAACAGTTCTGCCCTGTGAATCAGTGATTCTTCCATCATCAAGTACCTGAAGGAGAATGTTGAACACATCGGGATGAGCCTTTTCAATTTCATCAAAAAGAACTACGGAATAAGGCTTTCTTCTTACAGCCTCTGTAAGCTGACCGCCTTCGTCATAGCCAACATATCCGGGAGGAGCTCCGATAAGACGGCTCACGCTGAATTTCTCCATGTATTCGCTCATGTCTATGCGGATCATACTGCGTTCACTGTCAAAGAGTATTTCTGAAAGTGCTTTTGCAAGTTCAGTTTTTCCTACGCCGGTAGGACCAAGGAAAAGGAAAGAACCGATTGGTCTGTCCGGATCCTGAATTCCTGCACGGGATCGCAGAATTGCTTCACTGACTTTTTGTACAGCTTCATCCTGTCCGATAACACGTTTGTGAAGAAGCTTTTCCAGACCGAGAATCTTTTCTTTTTCACCTTCCATAAGCTTTGACACTGGAATCCCAGTCCATCGGCAGATAATCTGAGCAATTTCTTCTTCGGTTACCTTGTCACGGAGCAGACGTCCTTTTTCCATATCTGCTTCTGCCTGCTTTTCGAGCTTTTCAAGTTCTTTCTGGAGAAGGGGGAGGCGTCCGTATTTAAGTTCAGCGGCTTTGTTTGTATCGCAGTCAATTCCTCTTTCAGCTCTTTCGATTTCAATGTTTACTGCTTCAATCTGTTCACGGATCTTCTGAACGGCTGAGATATCATTCTTCTCGTTTTCCCATCTTATTTTCATTGTATTGAAAGTTTCACGAAGCTCAGATAGTTCTTTTTGTATTTCTTCGAGATGATCTTTGGAGATTGAGTCGTTTTCTTTTTTGAGAGCAGCTTCCTCAATTTCAAGCTGAACAATTTTGCGATTGATAACATCAAGTTCAGTTGGCATGGAATCCATTTCCGTGCGGATAGTCGCACAGGCTTCGTCGATGAGGTCGATAGCCTTATCGGGAAGGAATCTGTCAGCGATATATCGATTGGAAAGTACAGCGGCAGAGATAAGTGCATTATCGTGGATTTTTACGCCGTGAAACACCTCATAGCGTTCCTTAAGACCTCGCAGAATAGAGATTGTATCTTCTACGGCAGGTTCTTCAACCATTACTGTCTGGAATCTTCTTTCAAGAGCCGGATCCTTTTCGATGTATTTGCGGTATTCATTGAGTGTGGTAGCACCTATGCAGTGAAGTTCTCCTCTTGCGAGCATGGGTTTAAGAAGATTTCCAGCGTCCATAGCACCTTCTGTTTTACCTGCACCAACAATAGTATGAAGTTCATCAATGAAAAGAATTATCTGACCATTGCTGTTTTTGATTTCTCCAAGTACAGCCTTGAGACGCTCTTCAAATTCACCTCTGTATTTTGCACCGGCAACAAGTGCTCCCATATCAAGAGAAAAAACCCTGCGATTTTTCAGACTGTCCGGAACATCTCCGGCAACTATTCTGAGAGCGAGTCCTTCAGCAATAGCAGTTTTTCCAACACCTGGTTCTCCGATAAGAACGGGATTATTTTTTGTTTTACGGCTGAGTATTCTGATAACATTTCTTATTTCGGTGTCTCTGCCGATAACAGGATCAAGCTTGTTCTGGCGGGCGAGAGAAACAAGTTCCTGGCCGTATTTTGCCAGTACATCGTATGTGTCTTCTGGATTTTCGCTTGTAACACGGGAATTCCCCCTAACTGTCATAAGTGCTGCAAGAAAACTTTCACGTGAAATACCGAAAGTTATGAAAAGCTGATTTACATCTTTGTCCTTGCAGTCTATCAGAGCAAGAATAATGTGCTCAACCGAGATGTATTCATCTTTCATATTTTCAGCAGCCTGTCCAGCATTTGTAATAAGACGGTCAGTTTCTGCGGAGAGTCCGATATTACTGCTTCTGCCGCTACCTGTTACTTTAGGAAGCATACCGATTTTCTTGCCAGTTTCTGCTTCCAAAATATCGGCGTCAATGTTCATTTTTTTCAGAAGCTGGGGGATAAGTCCGTTTTCTTGCTTTAAAAGTCCAGCAAGGATATGGATTGGTTCAATCATACTGTTAGAATTCATAACAGCGATACTCTGTGCTTTTCTTACAGCGTCAAGTGACATCTGAGTCAATCTTTCTGAATTCATATCTTTTCCTCCTATATCATATATTTTTCAAGCGTAGATCTGTATTGTTCCTCCAGCCTGTGAGAATATGCTCTCAGACCAGATGGATCAGCAAAATAAGTTTGTATCGAGGTGTTAAGATTATCAAGATAGCAGTTGATTGCCTGAGCAGTCTGTCTGCCGTCGAGACCAGTATTAAGAAGCTTTCTTGAAAAAGCTCCGTCAGTCAGAGTGCAGGAACAGCCGTCATACCCGAGAAGTCTGAGCTGCTTATTTTCCATTGAGATTCTGTACAGAAAAAAATTATTGAACATCTCAATAAGATTTGAGTTCTGTGTTCTTATATGAACTTTCAGAGTACCTATAAATCCATCAGGAGAACGGTCGAGCTCAACACGGTAGTTTATAGTAGGGCGGTATTTGTATTCAAGAGCGGTGCGTATGGTCATCAGAGAAGCAGATGTTTGCTGCTGTATCTTGAAGCTGCTGCCAATGAGATCGCTGAGAGAACCGAAAATATCACGCATACGCATTTCAGGAGTAACACACGAGAGTTGAGCAGCAAGTATCTGATTTATAAGATTTGATCTGCTCGTACCTGTTCTGGCTGCCTCACGATCGACGGCTTTTATAACATCGTCTGCAAGTACAAGACTGTATACACTTTTTTTCATTAGACTCACCTCTAAGAAAAATATATCACGGATTATTAAACTTGTCAAGCGAATTATATAATTTTTCACACAGATTTCACAAAACAAAAAAATCCTTCCAATGAAGGAAGGGCTGAATCTGATTCTGCGGAATCCGCATAGCACTGTGAACCAGATTAGACGTTAAAGTTAAAAAAATTATTGAGAATAGAAAACATGAAAAATTACAAATGAAAATGAAATTTGTATTATGTGTTTACCATAAATAATTATGGTGTGCAAAAGAAAAGGTATCTGAATCGGAAATTTGAGAGGGGGAGGGTGCCGATAAGCAATTACCTATAATATTCATTTGCTGTATGTATTATAGCGTATATCCGGATATATTACAATATACATTTGTAAACTACAATAAACTATTGTATATTTTTCGCAAAAAAACGGCACCTTTTATTCTTAATATTATATTAATATTATAATACATAATAACAATTCATAAATTAGAAAAGATTTATCATGTTAATATGGAATAGTTAAGTAAAAAAATCGGAGCATACAGACTGCTCCGATTTGTGATTATAATTATTTCAGATTAAGCATTTGAATCGAGACGATTTGAAATCTCTGCGAATTCACCGGCAGCCTTTACACCTTTCGTCGTTACTGACATAGCGTTGGAATCGTAATAGAACCAAAGGAGTGTAGCAGCAAGTCCGGGATTATTCTTTGTATTGATGTAGAAGTCAACAGTGTCACCCTGCTTACAGCTGATATTATCACCGTAAACGATGAATTCAGTTTCCTTTGAAAAATCCTCACTCTTCTTTGCATCGCCGCCTACTGTGATAGTACCGTTATATACTTTGGTAGGATTAAGAGTAACACCCTTAATAGTTGAGAAGTCAGTTACAAATGTAATTGGATATTCACCGTTTGGAATTCCTTCCTTAATTTTGAATGTAATCTTAACAAATTCATCGTTAAAAATGAAATCCTCGTTCTTGGATATATCCATCCAGAGGATATAGTTTCCGTCTGTAACACTCTTGTATTCTTCTGTATTGCTTTCAGAAGGAGCAACTGTAACATATTCAGTAGTCTTGTTTCCCTCAGCGTCAGTTACAGGTTCACCCTGAGGATTTGTTACCTCAATAACCTCTGTTGCAGGCTGACTGCTGGAAGAAGGAATTGAAGGTGAAACGTCAATAGATTCTGGATCCTGACCATTCAGATCAAGACCTCCGCTGTTACTTTCACCGTTTGATCCACCGATCTGAGCTGACTGCATCGGGAAGCTTACAAAGTTTCCTTTTTCATCTGTAACGAACTCAATAGGACTGTCAAGTATAGGTGCAGCGGTTGTTTTATCAGTAGAGTCGTTTGTTTTATCAGTAGAGTCTGTTACATTGGAACCGGATTTTTTATCGTCGGAAGAATCCTTCTTGCTATCCTTATCTGAGCATCCCGCAATTGAAGAAAATGCTACACAAGTAAGAAGAACAAGAGAAATAAGTCTTTTCTTTAAACTGTTCATTTGAATCGTCCTTTCATGTTTTCATAGTGTTCTGATCATTTTAGAACATTTATAAATCTTATGATTTTATTATACACAAATTTGATTGCTTTGTCAAGCGTGACAGACGAAATGTAATTATTTCTCAGTAAAAAGTCATTTTTTTATCATTGAAATTTCATGATATTATCACTTTGGGAAGTAATTTGGCATTTGTTCTATTTTTCATCTCTTTTTGTGATTATGATAAACAAATCTGATAATTGACAAAATGATTATTTTATGGTAAGATAAAACTGTAATTTTTTTATGGGAGGAATCTACCATGTCAATGTATATTACTTGTCTTGATCTTGAAGGCGTACTTGTGCCAGAGATCTGGATCGCTTTTGCCGAAGCAAGCGGAATTCCTGAACTGAAGCGCACTACACGTGATGAGCCTGATTACGATAAGCTCATGAACTGGCGTCTGGACATCCTCAGACAGCACGGTCTTGGTTTAAAAGAAATTCAGGAAACTATCGCAAAAATTGATCCTATGCCGGGTGCAAAGGAGTTCCTTGATGAGCTTCGTTCACTCTGTCAGGTTATAATTATCAGCGATACCTTCACACAGTTTGCCGCTCCTCTTATGGAAAAACTCGGTATGCCTACAATCTTTTGCAATACTCTTGAAGTTGCTGAAAACGGCGAGATCACAGGCTTTAAAATGCGCTGTGAGCAGTCAAAGCTTACAACAGTGAAGGCACTTCAGTCCATCGGATACGAAACTATCGCAAGCGGTGACAGCTTCAATGACCTCGGAATGATAAAGGCAAGCAAGGCTGGCTTTCTGTTCAGAAGTACTGATGCTATTAAGACTGATTATCCTGAATATCCGGCTTTTGAGACATATGATGAGCTTCTTGCGGCTATCAAAAAAGAACTCGTCTGAGACAGCAGTTTTAATCAAGGAATAAATGGGCTTTGTATATTAGTATTCAGGTGTTGGAAAGGATAAATTTTTATGGATACGTTTAATATATTTTCAGTTTTATCATTGCTTGGAGGTCTTTCGTTGTTTCTTTACGGAATGAATGTAATGAGCGGCGGTCTGGAAAAAATGGCGGGCGGTAAGCTTGAATCTATCTTTGAAAGACTAACTTCAAATCCCTCGAAATCTGTTCTTTTAGGAGCTGCTGTTACAGCTGTAATCCAGTCGTCTTCGGCATCAACGGTAATGGTAGTCGGTTTTGTAAATGCAGGCATTATGAAACTGAGTTCTGCTATCGGAATCATAATGGGTGCTAATATCGGTACGACTATTACGGCATGGATTCTGTCACTTTCCGGTGTCAACGGTGATAATATTGCTGTTAATATGCTGAAGCCATCATCTTTTGCCCCCATAGTTGCTGTTATAGGCGTTGGAATTATAATGTTTACAAAATCAAGTAAAAAGAAAGATTTCGCTTCAATTCTTGTAGGTTTTGCCGTGCTTATGTTCGGTATGACAATGATGGGTGATGCTGTTGATCCTCTTAAAGAAAATGATAAATTCAAAGAGATACTTCTTCTTTTCCAGAATCCTATTCTCGGTGTTCTCGCTGGAGCATTGCTTACAGCAATTATTCAGTCATCTTCTGCTTCTGTTGGTATTCTCCAGTCACTTTCTTCAACGGGAGCTATTACGTTTGGTTCGGCACTTCCTATCATTCTTGGACAGAATATCGGTACCTGTGTAACAGCAATGCTTTCATCTGTCGGAACATCGAAAAACGCCAAGCGTGTTGCTATTGTACATTTGTATTTCAATATAATCGGTACAGTGCTGTTCCTCAGTTTGTTCTATATCCTCAATGCTGTCGTTGGATTCGATTTTATAGACGGCTCGGTAAATGAAGTTAAAATTGCTATCGTTCACACAATATTCAACGTATCAACAACACTTATACTTCTTCCCTTCACAAAGGTTCTTGAAAAGCTTGCATATATCACTATCAAGGGTGATCCCAACGAAAATACAGGCGACTTTGAACAGGAATTCCGTATTCTCGACGAAAGATTCCTTCAGTCTCCCTCATTCGCAGTTGAAAAGTGTCGTGAGCTTACTATGAAAATGGGTGAAATTTCCATTAAAAATATCAAGGAATCTATAAATCTCGTTATCGGCAAATACGATAAGGAAAAGGCTATTGAAATCGGTGCAATTGAAAATGTTATAGATGTTTATGAAGATAAGCTCGGAACTTATCTCGTAAAAATATCCAGTCAGGATCTCAGTGAAAACGATTCACGTTCAGTTTCAACGCTGCTTCACCTTATTGGTGACTTTGAGCGTATTTCCGACCATGCACAGAATATTGCTGAAACAGCTACGGAACGCTATGAAAAGAAATCAGAATTCACACCAAGTGCTGAAAAGGAACTTGCTGTTATGATTGCTGCTGTTGATGAGATTCTTGATATGTCACTGACTGCATTCTGCAATAACGATCTCAAGGTTGCTCAGAGGATTGAGCCTCTTGAGGAAACAATCGACAATCTCCGCAGCATGATCAAGAATAACCACATCACTCGTCTCAAGAATGGTGAATGTACTATCGAAAACGGTTTTATTCTTAACGATCTTCTTACTGATCTTGAACGTACATCAGATCACTGCTCAAATATCGCAGTATGTATTATTGAAGAAAATGCACACGCATTTGATATTCATGAGTATATCAATGTGCTCAAGAATTCAGGCAAGGATTTCAAGGATCAGGTTGAGGAATACATGAAAAAATATGCCATTCAGTCTACTTGATTAAATAAATATTATATATAAAATTATAAGCGTGAAATAGCTTCGGCTGTTTCACGCTTTTTATATGTATTATTTTGATTGACTCTGGAGAATTCCGACCACAATCTGTCTCTGTTTTCCGTTATCAGTGCAGGTTACTATTGTAATACGGTCATCACCGAAATCTTCGAGTATCCATGTTTCGTTAGGATCAACAATAAAATTTTCTGTCACGATGTAGGTGTATTTTGTTCTTTTATCGTCATTGTCGATGAGATACATTTTCATACCGATTTGGATATTTTTCATATT